>DATARE010000284.1:0-8315 GCA_036264295.1 Micropepsaceae bacterium
GAAAGACCGGGGATGACGCTCATTGTTGCGATACAGATGGATCCGATCGAGCGGATCGACATCGCGGGCGATTCCACCTTTGCGTTGGCGCTGGAGGCGCAGGCGCGCGGGCATAAGATGCTCTATTACGGCGCGCGCGAACTTTCCCTGCGCGACAGCAACGTGGTGACGCGCGCACGCCCGCTGACCGTGCGCAACGAACGCGGCAATCATTTTTCGCTCGGCGAAATGCGCCCCCTGAATCTCGCGGACACCGATGTGGTGTTGATGCGCCAGGATCCGCCTTTCGATATGGCCTACATCACCGCGACCCATATGCTGGAGCGCATCCACCCGAAAACGCTGGTGGTGAACGATCCCTTCCATGTCCGCAACGCGCCGGAAAAATTGTTCGTCACCAATTTCAAAGAGGTCATGCCGACGACGCTGATCAGTTCGGATGCGGCGGAAATTCGCGCCTTCCGTGCGCAGCACAAAGACATCGTGCTGAAGCCGCTCTACGGCAATGGCGGCGCGGGCGTGTTCCGGCTGAAACCCGACGACGAAAATCTCAACGCGCTTTTGGAAATGTTCACGCAGTTCTATCGCGAGCCAGTGGTCGTACAGCGTTACGTCCCGGAAGTGCGCAAGGGCGACAAGCGCATCATCCTGGTGGATGGTGTCGCGATTGGCGCGATCAACCGTGTGCCTGCCGAGGGCGAGGCGCGTTCCAATATGCATGTCGGCGGGCGAGCCGAGCCGGTGGACTTGTCGGCGCGCGATCGCTTCATCTGCGAAACCATTGGGCCGGAGCTGAAGGCACGCGGACTCATTTTCGCCGGCATCGATGTGATCGGCGACTATCTCACCGAGATCAATGTGACCTCGCCGACGGGCATTCAGGAATTGAAGCGTTTCGGCGGCGCCGACGGCGCGGCGCTCATCTGGGACGCCATCGAAGCGCGATTGGCGAAAGCCTGACCGTCATTGCCGCAACTGTGCGCGTGACCTATCGTGTGTGGACCATGAAATTGCAAAGTGAAAGGCGACCCACGTGAGCCGAGCCGTCAATGACGAGGCGCTGGATATTCTGTTCCGCAAGGCGCGTACCCACCGCAAATGGCGGCCTGAACCGGTCACCCAGGCGATGCTCATGGCGATCTACGATCTGATGCGGTGGGGGCCGACCACCAACAACACCACGCCTGCCCGCATCACATTCATCGTTTCGCCGGATGCGAAGGAGCGGCTGAAGCCGCATCTCAACAAAGGCAATGTCGAACAGACGATGCTTGCGCCCGCCACGGCGATCATTGGCTATGATCTGGCGTTCTATGAGGCGATGGGCAAGCTCAGCCCCAACCCCGACGCACGCGAATCCTGGAGTAAGAAGAGCGAACCCGAATTGGCGGAAGCCGCCTTTCGCAACGGCAGCCTGCAGGGCGCCTATTTCATTGTCGCCGCACGCGCGCTTGGCCTGGATTGCGGACCCATGGGCGGTTTCGATCATGACGGCGTGGATCGCGAATTCTTCGCCGGCACGAAAATCAAATCCAATTTTCTCTGCAATCTTGGCCATGGCGACGATGAAGGTTTGCGGCTGCGCGCGGGCCGCCTGGATTTCGATGAAGCTTGCCGGATTTTGTGAGAGCGTAGCGCGGTGATCATTCTCGCTTTGGATACCGCACTCGGCGCGTGTTCGGCGGCGGTGGTGGCGGATGGGCGCGTGCTTGCGCATGCGCATCGCGCGATGCTGCGCGGCCACGCCGAGGCGTTGGCGCCGATGGTCCAAGCCCTGATGGGTGAGAGCGGTGTGGATTTTGCCAGCCTTGACCGCATCGCGGTGACCACCGGGCCGGGCACGTTTACCGGTCAGCGCGTCGGCCTCGCCTTTGCGCGCGGGCTTCGCGTGGCGTTGAAAAAGCCGGCCATCGGCGTCACCACGCTGGATGCGATGGCAGCCGAAGCACTGGAGCGGCAGCCGCGTCCCTGGGCTGTCGTGGCGTCCGATGCGAAACGCGACGAAATCTATCTCGGCGCGCGCGCGTCAAACGGCGAGACCTTGATCGCCCCGGAATTGATTGCGCTCGACGCGGCGCCGGCGCGAATCGCGCCATTTGCAGACGTCCACGGCGTGCGGATCGTGCTCGCCGGTACCGCGGCGGAGGCGATTGCGCCTTTGCTCGCGCAAGCAGGTTTGCAACCGATCGACAGTCTTGTGCGCCAGCCTGATGCCATCCTGGTTGCGAAGCTGGCGCGCGGGCTATCCGCATCAGGTCCGCCAAAGCCCCTTTATCTGCGCGCGCCCGACGCGAAGCTTCCAGGCACACCGCCGTGACGGCCCTCATCCGGGCCGCGACCTTGGACGATGCGGCGGCCCTTGCCCGAATTCATCATGCCGCATTCGCCGAGCCGTGGAGCGAGGACTCCCTCCGCGGGCTTTTGGAAAATCCTGGGGCTTTTGCGCTGGCCGGCTCACATGCGGCTGAGACTGATTTGCAGGCCTTTGTTCTGATTCAGATTGCCGCGGACGAGTCCGAAATCCTCACCATCGCGACCGCACCCACCGCCCGGCGTTTGGGGCTCGCCCGCGCGCTCATTCTGGAGGCCCAAAGAGTTGCCGCCCAACGACAAGCAAATGTGATGTATTTGGAGGTGGCCGAAAACAACGCGGCTGCGCTCGCGCTCTATCGGAGCTGCGGGTTCGTGCTGCATGGCCGGCGGCAGGCTTATTATATCGATAAGGACCGAATGCCAGCGGATGCGCTGATGCTGCGCGCAACACTGCCTATCGAAAGAGTCATGGGAATGACGCGCAGTCTCGATTAGACTGCCTGTTTAAAATGCGGAGAGCTGCCGTTGAACCGGGCGGAAGAAAACCTCAATCGTATCGAACAGGCCTGCACGGAAAAGGGCCTGCGAATGACCGAACAGCGGCGCGTGATCGCGCGCGTGGTCGCCGAAGCTTACGATCATCCCGACGCGGAAGAATTGTACCGCCGCGCCATTTCGGTCGATCCGCATATTTCCATCGCCACCGTCTATCGCACGGTGAAGCTGTTCGAAGATGCCGGTATCCTCGAACGGCATGATTTCCGCGATGGCCGATCCCGCTATGAGGAGATCAGCGAACATCACGATCATCTGATCGATGTGTCGACGGGACGGGTGATCGAATTCGTCAACGAAGACATCGAAAAACTGCAACGTCGCGTGGCGGAGGAGCTGGGATTCGAGCTCGTCGATCACCGGCTCGAACTTTACGGCATCCCCAAGGGCAAGAAACCCGGCGGCCCTCCTGCGGAATAGGATTGTTGGGGTAGTTATGGCGAGCCTTCGCGCCTCCGCGATCCTCATCGTCTTTGTGGCTGTGACGCTTCTTGGCATTCCGCTGCAATGGCTGGCGGTGAAGCTGCGCTTGCCCCTGCGGCGAAGCCTGCCGCGCCTGTATCACCGCTTTGTGTGCCGGCTGTTCGGGGTGCGCATCACTGTCGCTGGGGCGCCGCTCAGAAAAGGCGTGCTGATGGCGGCCAACCACACGGGCTGGCTCGATATCCCCATCCTCTCGGCTATCGCGCCGGTTTCCTTCGTCTCGAAGGCCGAGGTGGGAACATGGCCATTCTTCGGCCTGCTGGCGCGGTTGCAGCGGACCGTCTTCATCCGCCGCGAAAAGACCAAAGCCGCGGAAAGCCGGGACGACATCCGCAAGCGCCTGCTGGAAGGTGATGCGCTGGTGATCTTTCCCGAAGGGACGTCCAGCGATGGCAACCGGGTGCTGCCCTTCCGCAGCGCGCTGCTGTCGGCGGCGGAACTCAGCCTGGGCGAAGACGGAGCCCATCATGTTCGCCACGCGCCGGTTCAGCCGGTCTCGGTGGCTTATGTTCGGTTGCACGGCATGCCGATGGGGCGGGAAACCCGGCCCTTTTTCGCCTGGTATGGGGATATGGAGCTGGTGCCCCATCTCTGGGAAGCCCTGAAAACCGGACCTATCGATGTGACCGTCGAGTTCCATCCCGCACTCACAATCGACGAAGCGGGAGGGCGGAAGGCCCTGGCCGCCCGCTGCGAAGCCCTGGTCCGCATCGGGCTGGTTCGCGCGCTTTCGGGTTCCGATTCCGCGGCGGCCCCGCATCGGGATGAGGCGCTGCTGGAGGCGCTCAGCGAAGCGGAGGACCAAGCGGAGGAGGCTGCGTGAGTTCGGCCCGTTTGCGCGTGAGGTTGTCTTGGCCCGCGGCTTTGCGCATAAACCGCCTCGATCTTTGCTGAACGCGCATGAAGAAGCTCTACATCAAGACCTATGGCTGCCAGATGAACGTCTATGATTCTGCCCGAATGGCGGATCTGCTGGCGCCGCTTGGCTATGCCCCAGTGGATGGGCCCGATGGCGCCGACATGGTCATTCTCAACACCTGCCACATCCGGGAAAAGGCGACCGAGAAGGTCTATTCCGAGCTCGGCAAACTGAAGCAGCTGAAGACGCGGCGCGCGGACGAGGGCAATCCCATGCTGGTCGCGGTGGCGGGCTGTGTCGCTCAGGCCGAAGGCGCGGAGATCATGGCGCGTCAACCGGCGGTCGACATGGTGGTCGGGCCGCAATCCTATCACCGTTTACCTGAGATGATCGCGCGCATCGCGCGGGGTGCGGGCCATGCGCTGGAAACCGATTTTCCCACCGAGGAGAAATTCGATTCGCTGGGTACGGAGCAGGCGGTCTCGGGTCCCGCCGCCTTCCTCACCATTCAGGAAGGCTGTGACAAATTTTGTACCTTTTGCGTGGTGCCCTACACGCGCGGCGCGGAATTTTCCCGCCCCGTCATTCAGATCGAAACCGAAGCGCGCCGGCTGGCCGAAAAGGGCGTGCGCGAGATCACGCTGCTCGGGCAGAACGTGAACGCCTATCGCGGTGCCGGTCCGGACGGGATGGATTGGAGCCTCGCGCGGCTGATCCGGCAATTGGCGCGCATCGATGGCGTGGCGCGGCTGCGTTACACCACAAGCCATCCGCGCGATATGGACGATGGGCTGATCGACGCGCATGGCGATGTCGAGGTGCTGATGCCTTATTTGCATCTGCCGGTGCAGTCCGGATCCGACCGCATGCTGAAAGCGATGAATCGCGGCCACACGGCAGAGGATTATCTTCGCATCGTCGAACGCATTCGCCGGGCACGGCCGGACATCGCGTTGTCGTCCGATTTCATCATCGGGTTTCCCGGCGAGACGGATGCGGATTTCGACGCGAGCATGGAATTGGTGCGCAATGTCGGTTATGCGGGCGCCTTCTCCTTCAAATACAGCGCGCGGCCAGGCACGCCCGCGGCGGCAGCGGCCAAGCAAATTCCCGAGGCGGTGAAGGATGAACGCCTGCAGGCATTGCAGGCACTGCTGAGCGAACAGCAGGCAGCGTTCAATCGCAGCTGCGCCGGGCGCGAGTTCCCGGTGTTGTTCGAAAAGCCGGGCAAGAAAACCGGTCAGGCGGTCGGCCGCAGTCCCTATCTGCAACCCGTCCATGTCGATGGCGCCGCTCCCCTGATCGGGCAAATGCGCAATGTGCGCGTGGCGGCCGTGCTGCCGAACAGCCTCAAAGGCGAATTTGCCGGCACGCCGCCGCGCCAGATCGAAGGAGTGTTCGCGCATTGAGCCGGCGTCACGGCAACGGCGAATTCGACGGCCCCGCGTCCGGGCAAATCACGCTGGAATTCAAGCGCAATGCGCTCATGCCCGCGCTCACCGGAAATCACAGCCGCAATCTCGTGCGGCTGGAGCAAAAGCTCGGCGTGAAACTCGCCCAGCGCGGCAATCTGATTGCGGTGGAAGGATCGCCGGAAGCGCGCGAACACGCAGCCCAGATCCTGCACGCGCTTTACGAGCGGCTCGAAGCGGGCGAGGAGCTGACCATGGGCGATGTCGATGCGGAAATCGGCTTTGCCTCAGGTCCGGCGCACGAACTGCCGCCGCGGGAAAAACCCGGCGCCCTGCGTACGACGTCCGGCAAGGTCACGCGCGCCCGCTCGCCAGCGCAAAGCGCCTATATCGAAACCATGCGCACGCATGAGCTGGTGTTCGGCCTTGGTCCGGCGGGCACCGGCAAGACCTATCTTGCGGCGGCCTTCGGTGCGCATCTGCTGCATGAGCGGCGCGTCGAAAGATTGATCCTGTCGCGGCCCGCGCTGGAAGCCGGCGAACGGTTGGGATTTTTGCCCGGCGATCTGAAAGAGAAAATCGATCCCTATCTGCGCCCGCTCTATGATGCGCTGTTTGACGTATTGGGCGACCGCTGCACCAAGCTTATGGAAACCGGCACTATTGAAGTTGCACCGCTCGCCTTCATGCGCGGGCGGACGCTTTCGCGCGCTTTTGTCATTCTGGATGAAGCGCAGAATTGCACGCCGGCACAGATGAAAATGTTCCTCACCCGGCTCGGTGAAGAATCGCGCATGGTGGTGACCGGCGATCCCTCGCAGAGCGATCTGCCCAACGGCCCGGAAGGACTCACCCAAGCGATTGACTATCTGAACGGGGTGGAGGGTGTGGGGATGGCCCGCTTCACCGCCGCAGACGTGGTGCGCCACCCGCTCGTCAGCCGCATTGTCGCCGCCTATGACACCCACGATCCGGGTACCAAGTCGCGGCCGCGTCACGGCAAACGGGACGCCGAATGAAGAAGGCCAGCGCGGCCGGTCGGCGCAGCAAGAAGGCAGCGAAACCGCCTCCGATTGTCCTGATCGTTGAAGACGCGCATTGGCGCAACGCTATGCCCGATGCACGGCTCATGCGGCGGGCGGTCCGTCTGGCGCTGGATGGTTCGCCGCATGCCCCCACCATTCTTCTCACCAGCAGCGCCAGGCTTCGGGCTTTGAACGCTGCGTTCCGCGGCAAGGACAAAGCGACGAATGTGCTGTCCTTTGCGTCCGCAACGACGGATCCGTCCTCGCTTGGCGATATCGCCATGGCCTACGGCGTGGTGAGGCGCGAAGCTCGCGAGCAGCGCAAGAATTTTGCCGATCACGCGGCGCATCTTGCGCTGCATGGAACCTTGCACCTGCTGGGCTGGGATCACGAAAACGCGAAGGATGCCCGCAACATGGAAGCCCTCGAAATTGAACTTTTGGCCTCGCTCGGCATTGCCGACCCGTATCGCATCCGTCCCTATACGCAGAGGCGCAAAGCATCCTAAACTGCACGTCATGCCTGCCGATTCCGATTCGAAGCCAAGGTTTATCCCCGGCACCAGTTCCACGCAGATCGAGCCCGCCGAGGCGCGCGGCTCCTCGGTTCCCGCCCCGCGCGCGTTGTTGAGTGAAATCGCCGCCCGCCTGGCCCAAGCGGTCAGAAGCCTGCGCCGGGATTCGGCCATGCGGGAAAGCCTCGAAGAAATGATCGAGGAGAGCGAGCGCGAGGCCACGCAACTGACCTCGCAAGAACGCATGATGGTGGCCAATCTCCTCACCTTCGGGGAACTTGCGGTTGCCGATGTGATGGTGCCCCGTGCCGACATCGTTGCGGTGGAAGAACAGACGCCGTTTGCGGAACTGGTTGCGCTGTTCCGGGAGGCACAGCATTCACGGCTGCCTTTGTATCGCGAGACCTTGGACGATCCGCTCGGGATGCTGCACATCAAGGATGTGTTCGCGCTGATCGAATCGGGACCCGACGGTCAATTGCGCTGGACCCCTACCCCGATCACCAAACTGAAGCGCGACGTGCTGTTCGTGCCCGGCGCTATGCCCGCACTCGATCTTCTGCTGAAGATGCAGGCGACGCGCATCCATCTGGCTTTGGTGGTGGACGAATATGGCGGCACGGACGGCCTCGTCTCCATCGAAGACCTGGTCGAAGAGATCGTTGGCGACATCGATGACGAGCACGATGTCGACGAGGCGCCGGACATTGTCGTGCGCGCGGACGGAAAATACGACGCCGATGCACGCGTGGACCTCGATGATTTCAAGGAACGCACCGGCATCGACCTGACGGGAACCGAAACCGAGGAAGATGTGGACACGCTGGGCGGCATCGTTACGGCCGCACTCGGGCGCGTGCCGGTGCGCGGAGAAATCGTCAGCCATGGCGGCGCCGAATTCGAGGTGCTGGAAGCCGATCCCAGGCGGGCGAAACGGTTGCGCATTCGTGCGCTGCCTTCTGCCGCAGTGCTTGCGGCCCACTGAGCTTGCGTTTCGATCTCGCCTTTCTGGATCGGACAGCTGCGTCGCTGCAGCGCGTGCGCGGGATCAAGCGGCTGGCAATCGCGGGAGGGTTGGGCGTCGCGGGCGCATTGGGATTCGAACCGTTCAACGTCTTTCCGCTTCTGCTTTTGTCCTATGCGGGGGTCGTGC
>DATARE010000311.1:0-5898 GCA_036264295.1 Micropepsaceae bacterium
ACATCGTTGATGTCGGCGGTCCATGGTTCGGTGCCCTGGGCAAGCACGGGCGACCACGGGGACAGCATCAGGAGGAAAGCCAAAAGGGCGGCATGTTTCATAGGGAAAAATCGTCCTTGGGCTGGGTTGGTATGCTCGCACATTACCGCCAAAGCCGCCAAAGTGCGACCGTGTTGCGTTTGCGGGAGTCGGTGGAATTGGCGTTTGCGAAAAGCTTGGCTTTCGCGGCCATCGTGATGCTCGCAGGCTGTGCTGCGGGTACGCCGCAGGCCTGTGCGCCGGGGCTGAGCCACATGATTCAGGCGGACCTGTTTTTCGGCCGCGCCGTGACCGGGCGCGCCATGGTCAGTGACGAAGACTGGCGGGGATTTCTCGATGAGGAAGTAACGCCGCGTTTTCCGGCCGGCTTTTCCGTTGAGGATGCTTACGGGCAATACCGCAACGGCGCGGGCAATATCGCGCGTGAACAAAGCAAGCATCTGATAGTCGTCACAGCTGGCGGCGCGGACGACCAAGCCAGGCTCAACGCCATCCGCGAGGCGTACAAACGCCGCTTCATGCAGGAATCGATATTGCTGGCGCAAACGCCGATGTGCGCGGGGTTTTGATCACGCGAAGCGGTACAGCCTCTGCGGCGTGTCGACGAGGATCATCTTGCGCATCGCGGCATCGGGGCATTCCTGCGCGAAGACGCGCAGCAGCGCCGGATTGTCGACCACCTGATAGGGCGTGATTTGCGTGATTGGTCCGCGCGCATTGCCGGGATGCGGCCAATTCGTTCCCCACAGCATGCGATCCGGTCCCGCGGCGATCAGCGCCTTGGCAAGCGGCACGACATCGGCCCAATCCGGACGCTTGGAAAGATTGTACGGCGCGGACAGCTTCACATAAACATTGCGGCCCTTGACCAATTCGACGAGCGCGCCGAAGCCCGGCTGGTTCATGCCCTTCTCGGCTTCCAGATTGGCCATGTGATCGAACACGACCGGCACTTTCAGATTGGCAACCGTCGGCGCAATCGCTGCCACAACCGGAAGTCCGGTGTTGATCTGGATATGCCAGCCCAGCGCCACGAAACGCGGTGCGAAGCTGTTAATCGCGTCGATGGCGACTTTGGGGTCCTTGACGCCTGCGGTGGCCAAATTCAGCCGCACTCCGGTGACGCCTTTGCCGGCCAGCCGCTTCAATTCGGCGTCTGAAACATCCTGCGGCACAACGGCGATGCCGCGCGCCGATGTGCCCAGCTGGTCCAGCGCATCGACAAGCTGACTGTTGTCGTAGCCATAGAAGCTCGGCTGGACGATGACATTGCGCGCCACCCCCAGTTCCGCCCGCAACGCGCGCAATTGTGCAACCGATGCTTCGGGCGGCGTGTAGGTACGGTTCGCGGCCATGGGATATTTCGCCATCGGCCCCACAATATGATTGTGCACATCGATAGCGCCTGCCGGCATGTCGGCAAGCGGACTCGCCGCTTGCGCTGCCGGCGCCAATTTCAGGCCCACCAAAGATGCGGCCGCAAGTGCCGCGAATTGGCGCCGCGTGACGCGGGTCTCGTTCATTTCGTCTTCCCCTCACATAAAGCGGTAAAGCTTGGCCGCGTTATCGGCCAGAATCATTTTGTTGGTCGTTGCGTCGGGATACCAAGAATTGAACTCTTTGAAGATCGCCTCGTCGTCGTTTTTCGAGAACGGAGTCACTTCGGTGGGCGGGTGCCCCGGAATATTCTGCGTGTGCGGCCAGTCGCTGCCCCACAGCATGCGGTCGCGCGCATTGTAGATCAGCGTCTGCGCGATCGGCTTGACGTTCTTGTAGTCGGGGCCGGCCTTCGAAATGCGATAGGGCGCCGACAGCTTCACATAGGCTTTGCGCGCGCGCACCAGATCGATCAGCGCGGCCAGCCCCTTCGAATAGCCTTCCGCCGCGGGCACCATGCCGTAATGATCGATGACCACCGGCACCGGCAGATCGGCAATCGCCGATACCAATTGCTGGATCACTGCGGGCACGGTGTAGATCTGGATATGCCAATTCAGCGGCGCCACTTTCTTGGCATAGGCGGCCAGCATGGCGGCGGCCGCTTTGGGATCGCGATTTCCCGCCGATTCGAGATTGATGCGGATGCCTTTGACACCTTTGGCATCCATGTCGCGCAGGGTCTGGTCGGACGCATTCTGCGCCACCACGGCAACGCCGCGGGCGCTGTTTCCAAGCTCGGCCAGCGCATCCAGCATGCAGGAATTGTCCGTGCCGTAGAAGCTCGGCTGCACCAGCACGGTGCGCGTGATGCCGAGCCTCGCATGCATCGCCTTCAGTTGCGCGACCGTTGCCTGTGGCGGGGTATACGGACGATTGGGCACCATCGGGTATTTGCCGGCCGGTCCGATGATGTGGACATGGCAATCCGTGGCGCCGGGAACGCTCTGCGCGGCTTCGGCTTCGCTCATCGCCGAACGCGCCAGAGCGCCGAGCGCAAGCGAACCAAATGCGCGCCGTGTAAGAGCCATGATCGCATCCTCCCTACTCCTGGCGCACCATCAGTTTCAGCGATGCCGACAAAAGCGTCGTTATCGCCATAATCACGGCCATTGCCATGATCCCGTAGGTGAAGCCGCCGGTCGCGTCCTTGAAGACGCCCATCATATAGGGACCGACAAAGCCGCCGAAGGTTCCGATCGAATTGATGAAGGCAAGCCCCGCCGCCGCGCCCGCGCCGGTGAGCATGCGCGGCGGGATGGCCCAGAAAATCCCGCGGGCCGCGGTGATGCCGACGAGGGCGAGGGTCAGGTCGATCAGCGAAAACAGCAGCGACCCCGACAGCAGATAACCGGCAAGCCCCACCACGCCAAGCGCGAGAGCGACCGACATGTTGAAAATCTTCTTGCCGGTGCGGTCGACATGACGCGCCCACAGCAACATGCCGGCGGTCGCAAACACGTAAGGCACCGCTACGAGAAATCCGACCGCGACATTGGAAAGGCCATATTCCTTGAAGATCAGCGGCAGCCAGATGCCGACACCATAGGAGCCCAACGTGAAGCCGAACTGCACCACCGAAAGCAGGATCACCCGCGAATCGGTAAGCGCGCCCAGAATGGAGCTCTTCGGCCGGTCATGGGTTTCTGCGGCATGCATCGCGGCGATGGCGTCGATCTCGTCGCGCGTCAGCCAGGGCGCTTCTTCGGGCCGTTCCGGCAACACCTTGAGCACGACCAAGCCCAACACCGCCGCCGGCCAGCTCACCATAATGAACATCCATTTCCAGCCGGCCAGACCGAGAATGCCGTCCATCCCGAGAAGCAGCCCGGAGATCGGCGCCCCTACCAGCGAAGACAAGGGAATCGCGGCGAGAAACCAGGCCAGGATGCGGGTGCGGTATTCGCGCGGAAACCAGGAGGCCAAATAGAATGTGACGCCCGGGAAGAATCCCGCTTCCGCGACGCCCAGCAGAAAGCGCATGAAATAAAGGCTTTCGGCCCCTCTCACCAGCGCCATGCTCGCCGACACAATGCCCCAGGCGATCAGGATGACGGCAATCCAAAGCCGCGCGCCGAAGCGATAGAGCGCGATGTTGCTCGGCACTTCGCACAGCGTGTAGCTGAGGAAAAACCAACCCGCCGCGGCGCCGAACTGTGTCGCCGTCAAACCCAAATCTTGATTCATCGTCAGTGCCGCAAATCCGATCGAATTGCGGTCGAGATAGGAGAACAAATAGGCGAGCGTAAGCAGCGGAACGAGACGCCATGCCGCCTTTTTCAGTGCGGAATCCTGGACCGGCGTGAAAACCGCGGCGGCCGGGCGCCCAGCCAACGCGGCAGCATCATACGCTATTCCGCTCATGTTCCCCCGATGCGGGCCGCTAAGGCCTCTCCCGTGTCCTTGGTCCCCAGCCTACCACCAATATCGCGCGTGATCTCCCCTGCTGCGACGGCGGCTTCGATTCCCTGTTCGATGGCGGCGGCAGCTTGGGCGAAGGCGGGCAGGCCCTTCCGGCGCCCATGCCAGGCGAGCAGCAGGGCGGTGGAGAGGATCAGCGAGAACGGGTTGGCGAGATTTTTCCCGGCGATGTCGGGCGCGGAACCGTGGCTGGCCTGCGCCATGGCGTAATCCGAGCTCGCGTTGAGAGAGCCGCCAAGACCGAGACTGCCCGCCGCCTCTGCGGTCATATCCGAAATGATGTCGCCGAACATGTTTGTTGTCACGATGACATCGAACTTCGCCGGGTTGCGGATGAGCAGCGCCATCATCGCGTCTACGATCACATCGTCCACCGCGACGTCGGGAAAATCGCGGCCGCATTTGCGGCACTCTTCCAGAAACATGCCGTCGCCGAGCTTGAGCACATTGGCCTTGTGCACAATCGTCACGTGTTTCTTGCGGCCGTTCGCCAGCTCGAAGGCGCTGCGTGCAATGCGGGCGCAGGCCTTGCGCGTGATCTTGCGAATCGCAATCGAAACATCCTCCGTCACCAGCATTTCGGCATTGCCGACCGTCATGTTGCGATCGGCATAGAAGCCTTCGGTATTTTCGCGCGCGATGACGAGATCGAACGGCCCGAGCTTCTGGGGCAATCCGGGATAGGTGCGCGAGGGACGGATATTCGCGTAGAGATCGAGGTTCTTGCGGAAGAAGGCGGAGGGATTGATTTCGCCTTTGGTGGGATCCTTGAAATCGAAGGTGGCGGTGGGCCCAAGGATCAGCCCGTCGGCGGCGCGCGCCCGGTCCAGCAATTCGGAGCGCACGGTGGTGCCGTGCACCGGAAGGCTCGCATGACCGACAATGTCTTCTTCGATGACGATATCGAGTTGGAAACGCCGCGCCGCCGCGCGAAGCACCGTCAAAGTGGCGGCAGTGATTTCAGGGCCGATGCCGTCGCCCGCAAGTACCAGAACTTTCATGTAGAATTGCTCAGAGGCTGCGGGGGGACAGGTTCTGAATGCACCATCCGAAGTCAATCCCGAGCCGGAAATTTACGAAACAATGGCCCGACAATTACCGGCATGGCATTGCCGGAATCTTCGACTATAAAGCCTCACAAGAGCGCTCTTTACCCATAAGAAGCGCCATGGACTCCGGTTTGCTGCCGCTATCTCGGATTGGGAGGTTGTCATGAGAAAATCGTCCGTCGTCGCCTTGCTCCTCGGTTCGGCCACGGCCATCGGCCTGAGCACCGCCACGCCTGTTGCCGGCCAAGGTCAGGGCCAGGCGCTCGTGATTCAGGGCGGAACGCTGATCGACGGCAATGGCGGCCAGCCGCTTGCGAATTCCGTGATCGTGATCCAAGGCAATCGCATCGTGGCGGTCGGCCGCGCCGGGCAGGTGCAAATCCCCGCCGGCGCGCAGATCGTCAATGCGGCCGGCAAATGGGTGACCCCGGGCCTGATCGATGCCAAGGCCAATTGGAATTGGATGTATGGCGAAGGCTTCCTGCATTGGGGCGTGACCTCTGCCATGGTGACGGGCGCGCGCAACGATCAGGGCATCGCCGAGCGCGATGCCGTCAATCACGGCATCTTTCCGGGACCGCGGCTGTATCAGGGCGTGCTCAATATGCGCGGCGGCGGGCCGAAGGGCGAGACCAAGGACAATTACAAGCCCGGCGACGGCAACCGCGTCGCGGGCACGGTCGAGGCGGCGCGGGCGCTTGCGAAATCCAATCTCGAAGGCGGTGCGGATTTCCTCGGTACCAATGATGGCGACGGTCCGCCGGAAACATTCGCGGCCTATGCGGATGAAGGCCATAAAGCGGGCAAGGGTGTCGTGATGCGCTGCGTGGGACCGCAGACACGGGGCAAGGAATGCGTGCTGGCCGGCGCCGATGTGATGATCCACACCGGCGAGCTCGGCGTGCAGATGAACAAGGATTCCGACAAATGGAAAGATTATGTCGGGCTGCCT
>DATARE010000317.1:0-9710 GCA_036264295.1 Micropepsaceae bacterium
AACACGGCCAGCGATGGCGAATTTGGAAGCGCGCCCGTTAGGAGGGAACCAACGAACCAGACCAGCAGGGGAATAAGAATACCGATCCCACCGACCAAAGGAGTGGGGGTTGTGTGTATTTTTCGGAGATTGTCGGGGTCATCCATAACCCCCAGGCGGCAGCCTATCGCCCTCGCATTAAGGCCCGTCAAAATTGCAGCAGCGGTGGCTATCAGTGCGAGAAAAACCCACAACATGGTCTCTCCCCCCGTCCGAATTCCTGGACGTAACCCAGATTACGAGGCCCAATCGGCGCACCGCCTCTCGGCCACGATCATTCCAACTGATCGCGCAGATGACTTGCCAATCCATCAAGCCTCAGGGTGCCACTAGCACCCCGAGGGCAATGATCCAAGCACCGCACGGCACAAAAATTTGCGCCCAATTCCGCCGATTACGGAGTGGTGGTCGTAGTCGTCGTCGTCGCCGTAGTCGTCGTCGTACTTGTTGACGGAGTCGACGGAGAGGAGCCGTTGTCGTTGTTATTCGACAAGGCAAGCACGCCCAGCGCGATCACTGCACCAGCACCAAGGAGCCAGTACAAGGGCACATTGTCATCCGATTGGGCCTGCTTAACCCCGGCGGCAGATCCTGGCGCCAAGGGACCGGTGTCGGCCGACATTGCAGGCAACGGGGCAATGATTATTGCCGCGCTAACAAATAAAGAAACGAGCGTCTTGTTCACTCTCAGCTCCCCTTTGTGGGCATTTTGTTGAAAAAATTTACCATTCACGCGCTTAACGGTCAATCTCGAACCCCCGGTCCCTTACGAAGCGCGATATACGCATCAACGAAGCAGTTCAAATTTGTATCCCGGCAAGTTCCCGGAAAACGTCAGAAGCACCATTGATACTCAGTCGGATGCACCATTTTAATTACGAATGATTGCACGCTACCAGATCACTATACTTCCAGCCACACTAAACTTAGACGATTCGCCGACGGATGAAACGCCACCAACCGGAAAAATCTCATTACCCATAAAGCTCTACCTGGAAAAAATGACAATTTTAAAATAGGTACGGGATAAATCTCGCGGTGCGTGTCCGATAAGCCACATATTCCGGATAAGCCGCCACCAAAACCCGCTCTTCAAAAACTGTCCGCCAATATTGAAGCGCAAAAACCGCGATTCCAAGCACCAGAGCGAGCGGTTGTTGAAATTGTAGGATTAGGCCTGACACGCCAATCATCTCGGCGACATAGAGGGGATGGCGAACGATCGCATAGGGCCCTTTTGTTACGAGCTTGCGCGCCTCGGGCATCAGCGCAAACGAATCGCCCAAACGGGATACCGCCACCAGGGACCCGATTGTCCCGGCAATTATCAGCACGTCTGCAAGAATCTGAGCGGACAATGGCAGCCCGGCCGGCTTCAGATACAGGAATCCATTGCCGAGAAAGGTGCCGCCCACCGCGATCAGACGGGGCAAAACGCCCTTGGCTTTAAGTTTTGGCACCCGACGGGTTAGGAGCAGGAACACCAGCAGAAAGGTTAAGACAAACGAGCCGAAAAGGGCTGCCAATTGCAGGACATCGAGCAACCCAATGGTGCCGTGCAGAAGCTGATTCAGGCGCGTCCCGGTAAGGGGCGCCTGCCGAGAGAGCCCGAACACGTACCACGCGATCAGCGGCAATGCCGTGAGGAGATCGTAACTCTTGCTCTGCTCGAAATCGGTACCGCATGGACCGTCATCAGACCGAGACCCACCTCTGTGCTTCATAATTGGTTCACGCTTGCCAGGTCCGTTGAACGGTCCCGGCGCTATCGGCGGGTCATCGATAGCCATGGTGACTCTGCCCTGAATGTCCAGGTGGAACAGCTGGCGGAATTTGTTTAGAAGCGGTCCGGCAATCCCAACAATGGGGCTTATATTGGCTGGCGATTCCGCGCGGTCTTCTGAACGCAAATCTGCACTCATCACCGGTGTTACGGGTCAGGATGGGAGCTATCTCGCGGAATTGTTGGTCGCGAAGGGCTACATTGTTCATGGGGTTAAGCGCCGGGCCTCCTCGTTCAACACCGAACGCATCGATCATCTTTATGTCGACCCCCATGAAGCCTCACCGTCATTTTTCCTTCACTATGGCGATATGACGGATGCGACCAACATTATCCGCATCGTCCAAGAAACGCAGCCCGATGAAATCTATAATCTCGCCGCCCAAAGCCATGTACAGGTCAGCTTCGAAACGCCGGAATATACCGCTAACGCCGACGGCATTGGCACTTTAAGATTGCTCGAAGCCATCCGCATCCTGGGCCTCGGAACGCGGACCCGGTTTTATCAAGCCTCCACGTCAGAGCTCTACGGGCTGGTCCAGGAGACGCCCCAACGCGAGACCACCCCCTTTCGTCCGCGCAGTCCCTATGGCGCGGCCAAGCTTTATGCCTATTGGATTACCGTGAACTATCGCGAGGCTTATGGCTTCCACGCCTCGAATGGCATTCTTTTCAACCATGAGGGACCGCGGCGAGGCGAGACATTCGTTACCCGCAAGATCACCCGTGCCGTGGCGGCAATCGCGCGAGGACGCCGGACACCGCTTTATCTGGGCAATCTGGATGCCACGCGCGATTGGGGGCACGCCAAAGATTATGCCCGCGGCATGTGGTTGATGCTCCAGCAGCCGGAGCCGGACGATTTTGTATTGGCCACGGGGGAATCCCATTCCGTGCGGGAATTCGTCGAGCACGCTTTTGCCCAGGTGGATCGTAAGATTGTCTGGCGCGGCAAAGGTATCGACGAAACGGGCATCGATCAGGCGAGCGGCGAAATCCTGGTGAAAATCGATCCGCGCTATTTCCGGCCGACCGAAGTGGATTCCTTGTTGGGCGACGCACGAAAGGCGCATCAGCGGCTTGGCTGGAAACCGGAGATCCGTTTCGAGGACATGGTGCACGAAATGGTAGAAACCGATTTGAGGAACTTCGCAGACGCCCAAAGTTTCCGTCATGAGTGATTCGAGCGTTCCCTACGGCCTCGCGGGCAAACGCGTTTGGGTTGCCGGACACGGAGGTATGGTGGGGTCCGCGCTCCTGCGCCGATTGTCGCGGGAAGACTGCACGCTCATCACCGCCACGCGCAACGATGCCGATTTGCGGCGGCAAACCGAAGTGGAGCGCTTTGTCGCCGAGGTGCGGCCGCAAGCCATTTTTCTCGCCGCTGCGCGGGTTGGCGGCATTGTCGCCAACGATCTGCGTCCTGCGAGTTTCCTCTACGACAATATGATGATTGCCGCGAACGTCATTGAGGCTGCCCGGAATTTTGGCGTTGAGAAACTGGTCAATCTTGGCTCGACCTGCGTCTACCCAAAATTCGCGCCCCAGCCCATCCCGGAGGACGCGCTGCTGACGGGCCCGCTTGAACCCACCAATCAATGGTACGCCATCGCCAAAATCGCTGCCATCAAGCTCTGCGATGCCTATCGCCGTCAGCACGGCTGCGATTTCATTTCCGCCATGCCGAC
This sequence comes from Micropepsaceae bacterium, assembly GCA_036264295.1. Taxonomy (GTDB): domain Bacteria; phylum Pseudomonadota; class Alphaproteobacteria; order Micropepsales; family Micropepsaceae; genus CAIYRG01. Next base: position 3,511 of record DATARE010000317.1, read on the forward strand.
CAATCTTTATGGCCCCAACGACAATTTCGACTTGGAAGCTTCCCATGTGATCCCGGCACTGATCGCCAAGATGGCCCAGGCCAAAGACGAAGGCCGCAAAGATGTCGTGCTCTGGGGTACCGGCACGCCGCGCCGCGAATTCCTCCATGTCGATGATTGCGCCGACGCGCTGGTTCATCTGATGGTGCATTTTTCCGGTGAGGGCCCGGTCAATGTGGGTGTGGGACAAGATGTCACCATTCGGGAACTCGCCGAAACCATTGCCGGTATTGTCGGTTTTTCGGGGCGCCTGGTCTTTGATTCATCGAAGCCGGACGGCACGCCGCGAAAGCTCACGGACGTGACCCGGCTTCGAGCGCTCGGCTGGAGCGCCCATATTCCGCTTGCCGGCGGGTTGGCCCAAACTTACACATGGTTTCAGGAAAACAGGTCTTCGCTTCGGCGGACCGGATTGGAGCCGCAGGCTGCAGAAGCTCGCGGGTGAAAATTGCAGACCATAACCCCTGTGTTGTTGAGCGGCGGTTCGGGGACACGTCTGTTGCCGGTATCGCGTTCTCTTTATCCCAAGCAGCTCCTGCCCATGGCCGCAGAACGCACAATGTTCCAGGAGACCGCCAGCCGTTTCGCGTCTGCGCCGGGTTTTGCAGCCCCCCTCGTCGTCTGCAATGACGAGCACCGCTTCATTATCGCATCCCAAATCCAGGCTGTCGGGATAACGCCACACACCATCGTGCTCGAGCCGTTGGGACGCAATACGGCGCCCGCAGCTGCCGTTGCGGCTTTGATTCTTGCGGAACGATCTCCCGGGACGCTGATGCTTCTGGCGCCTTCAGACCACGTCATTGACGACCCCGCAGCCTTTCTTGCGGCCGTCAACATTGGGGCGAAGGCTGCCTCACAGGGGCGTCTGGTGACCTTTGGTATTCAGCCCAATCGGCCCGAAACCGGTTACGGCTATATCAAACGCGCCGGCGAGCTCGAAACAGCACAAGGCGCTTTCCAAGTCGCGGCATTCGTCGAAAAGCCGGATCACGCAACCGCGGAACGCTTTGTCGCGAATGGCGACTATTTCTGGAATTCGGGAATGTTCCTGTTTTCGCCAGAGCTGTTCCTGACGGAATTGTCCCGTTATGCGCCCGAAATTCTCGCGAAAGCCAAGGATGCGTTGCGCCAAGGCCGTAGCGATCTCGATTTCCTGCGCCTCGACCGCGAGTGTTTCGCAGCGGCACCGGCCATCTCGATCGATTACGCCGTCATGGAGCACACGGACAAGGCCGCCGTCGTGCCAGCCAATATTGGGTGGAGCGATGTCGGGTCCTGGTCCATGCTGTGGGAGCGCGGCACAAAGGACTCGGATGGCAATGTCCTGATTGGGGATGCCCTTATCGAAGATGGACACAACAATTTCGTTCGCACCGACGGCCGGCTGGTAGCGACCGTCGGAGTCGACAATCTCATCGTAGTCGCGACCACGGATGCCGTGCTCGTCGCCCGGCGCGATCGCGATCAAGACGTCAAGCGGGTGGTAGATCGGCTGATCAAGGCGGGGCGATCGGAAGCATCTCAGCATGCCAAGGTGTATCGCCCATGGGGCTTTTTCGAAACCCTACACCTTGGACCTGGCACCCAGGTCAAACTGATCGAAGTAAATCCGGGGGCTGCGCTCTCGCTGCAATATCATCACAAGCGCGCTGAGCATTGGGTGGTGGTTTCCGGCGAAGCGCTGATCGTGCGTGGCGACAAAGACCTCGTGCTCAAAGAGAATGAATCCACATTCATACCCATCGGTATGCAGCACCGGCTCGAAAATCGCCAAGAGCAACCTTTGCGCATCATCGAAGTGCAGGTGGGAAGCTATCTGGGCGAGGACGATATCGTCCGCCTCGAGGATCGTTACAAGCGAAACTCATAACTCGTGCTAAAGCCCAAAAACGACATGGGCCGGGAAATCCCGGCCCATGTTTCATTTTATTTGTACTTCCGGCTTAATTGCCGAGGTCGATAACGGCGCGGCGATTTTGCGGTTCGCGGACGCCCGGTCCGGTGTTGACCAAGGGTTGGCTGAAGCTCCGGCCAATCGTCATGATGTCGTTGGCGCCCAGCCCTTCCTTCACCATTTCGTCTTTGACCGACTGCGCTCTCCGTTCGGAAAGACGCTGATTGTAGGCCATTGAGCCCACCGTATCGGTGTGGCCGGTGACCACAACGCGAACCATACCGCTCGACTTCGCGGTTTGGACCGCCTGCTGAACCACCTGCATGGCTTCCATTGTCAGGTTCGATTTGTCGAAATCGAAGAAGACAATGAACGTGCGCACCGCGGGTGGCGGTGGTGGCGGCGGGGGCGCAGGCCGCGGCGGCGGTGGCGGCGGCGGGGGTGGCGGCGGCGGCGGTGGCGGCTGGGGTGGCGGCGGAGGCGGAGGCGCCGCGGGTGGCGGTTGCGGCGGCGGTGGCCCTTGCAGGAACCACCGGATATTCACCATGAAATTGTGGGAGTCTGCGCTGTTGTAATGGCTGACCCCGACGACGCTTGCGTTGCGGAACGCGTGGCTGCTGGTGTCTGTCCCGACGAAGCGATAGTCGAATTGCAGATCGACTTGTTCGCTGATCGACCAGATCAAGCCCGCCATCACCTGATAGGCAAAAACGATATCGCCTTTGCGCTCGTTTTCGAATGGATCGGTAAAGCTGGCAATGACGTTGCCTGCCCCGATGCCGCCTCCGAAGGTAAACGCCAGCTGCGGCGCAATCGGAGCGTCATAGGCGATGTTGCCCATGAACGTCTCGACGGCAATGTGCCCGTCGGCGCCGGCAATCGGCGCACCGGCTTGCGTCAATCCTTTGCTGACCGAGTAACTGCCGTAACCGGTCTCAAGTTCGAAGCGAACGCCGGAATGCCATTTGTAGCCTGCCGCGACGTCATATCTGCCGCTGTCATCATATTGGATTGTTCCGATGGCTCCGCCATTGCCTTTGTCGCTGACATCGCGCGGATGGCTCCAACCGGCACCAAGGCCCAAATACCATCCCTCGCCGGCAGCCGCTGGCGTGACCAAGGCAAGAAGCGATGCGCCCGCAAGGGCTAAACATGTGACTCTCATTTCAAATCCCCATCTTCAAAATAACGGGCGAATCAGTGCGTACGTTGTTGCACATAACATGGCCCGAAGACCTCTCTCAACAAATTGAGGTTCCCGCTTTGCCGCCGACTATACGACGAAATGGGCGGGTTCCATCGCGGCATACCCTTTTTGTGCATGCATTGGACCAACTGCCCTGGGCTGGCGAAAACCCCGCATTATTACCGCCGTTTGCCGATGCCGGGACGAACGGCCGTGATTTGGAGCCGGTTCCCTTATCCAAGTTATTGAGTTTCATGCGAAATCTTCTTTGTCCTGGCCGAAAATATCGCCTTTAAAGAAGCTCAACCTGTCGATTGCGTAATCTCCAGTGAGGATTTTCTCGGCGTGTCGCGCGGGACACATGAAAAAAGAATCTGTTCTGGCTTGGGGGAAATCTGATGGATTGGTGCAAGGCGGCTCTCCATCGCCCTCCATCGGCCCCCCGCAAATCCCAAGCAAGGTAATGTTGTTAGCGAAACATTCCGTGTACGACACCGCAACGCTGCAAGGAAAGGAGCTGGTCTTTTCTTTGACCTCTCTGTCCCATTTCGGCCCAAGCCTGTGATCATTCCGTGATGCCACCTGAAGTGCTTTGCGACTGACATCTTGGGCAGTGAGAGTGTGTTCTGGACCTCGATCCGGAACTGAAAATAGTGATTTACCAAATAGATGTAACGAAGCGGCCCACCGCCGCACACACCGACGATTTGATCCCGGTTCGGGGGGCACTCATCGCATCTCTGATGGGTAGTTGTTTTTGGATTGTCTTTTTCACGGTCATGCACTGGATATCGCGATGATTGGCTGAGGCCTTCACTCGCCGTTTTGCGCAAACCGAACACACCGAGCGGCAGACCGTTGGAACTATAAGACGGCCCGCGCGTACCTGTCGCCGGGCGAAAAAAACAGGGGAACACACCTTGGGAAACTTTGGAGGGATTGATGGCCAATGAGCGTTGTGACTACCAGGGAAACGCCGTCTTATGTGCCCGCAAGGCCGCGGAGAGTTCTGACGATGAAACACGCACGGCGTGGCTGATGCTATCGGAAACGTGGGCGGCGATGATGGCTCCCTCCGTAAGAAGGGGCGGGAAAGCGAAGCGCAAGCCGGCGCGGAGCACCGATAATGTGGTGCGCGCGATGTAAAAGCGCTTGCTTGCGCAATGGTCTGAAAATTTGGCGAGTCCGGTTGGCTTCGAACCAACGACCCTCTGATTAAAAGTTTCATTTTGGGCGGTTTCGCAAACCTTTGAATTTCCAGCGATTCCGCCCAAACCGATGCGGGTGGTGCGCCCACATGACTGAAGCCGAAATAATTGCACGGATTTGGCGACGTGAAGGACTCACCGACGCGCAACTCGCTGAACGCGCCGCCCGGAATATTGAAGCCGCGCAGGCGGAAATCCGCGAGTGCACTGGCGCGCTGAATCGGCTGCTTTGCCGCAAATTTCATTAGGAGAATCTTATGCCTGTGATTCAACTCACGTCCGCCAACATTATGCCGGGAGATTTTTTCGATACGGCGCGGCCTTACTTCGCCGTGACGCTCGGCGCCGCTGCGGCAAACACGAGCGCGAAAATGTTTGGCACCGATTCGAAGTATTCGAGCGTGCTGCCGCTGGCCGCCGTCACCGTTGTGCGGTGATTCACGCCGCCACGGCGCTGACGATCATTTTGCGGTTGACCGCCGCCAGCGCCCGTTCAAGCTGTTCAAATTTCGACGCATGCGTGAGATCGAGCAGCCGCGCGGCCTGTTCCAAATGGCAAGACAAGCGCCGGGCCAATTCCGAACGGCTGACATTCTCCACCAGCATGGCCTCGTAAAGGGCCGTCTTGGCCATGCCAATGCCGGAAAGCTCCACCATGCGCTCGCCGCGTTTGGGGGCGCTGGCGACCGGTAGGGGCTTGCGGTCGGCAATGTAAAAGCTCAAGGCGGACTCCAGCGCGTCCACCGCCGCCGCGCGCGCGTCTTCCATCGTGTCGCCCTGCGTGATCGCTTCCGGCACGTCCCGGAATGTGACCGTAACGGCACCGTCATTGGCGCGAAATTTTGCTGGATAGCCACGCATCATTTGTGTTCCTTGAGTCCAAGTTGTTTCTGAATCGCCCGCCATGTGCCGCTCGCCAGTTCCTTGCTGCCGTGCATCGGCAGAATGGACCGGCGGCCATTCAGCGTCACCTTGAGGTGTCCGCCCTTGCCCGGCTCGAACGTGGCCCCAAGGCTCTGAAGCAAGCGCTTGGCTTCGGTGCTTTTCATTTGCGCATAAACATAAATGTTCACCGGCCAAGAGTAAACATAAATGTTGATTTTGCCCGTGTGGCGCGCGATGCGCTCAAGGAAACGGTGCTACCCGCGTAATCAGTTTACTATTGCCCGGACAGGACCGCTGCCGCACGCGATCCCTCAATGCTGCCATGCGTGTTCAATTCCGCCGCAAGCAATTCGATTTCCCGCCACTTAAGATTGACGAGGTAGCGGGCGGAATCGGCCAAGGCATCTAGCAACGGTGTAAGCAGTGTTTTGTGGGCTTCATCCTCTTGGTCGGGGTGCAGGTCGAAATCGTCCCAGATCATCTTTCCGACTATGTTATGCGCTAAGTCTTCGTCTACCACCGCTGCCCAGCTGCGTCTCGCGCGGTCGGCATCGAAAGCGCATTCAGCGGCACCACCGGCTAGAAGGATCAGGGCGTCTATTATTTTGGGGACGCCCTGTTGTCCGCACCGCTCAGTGTATCCACCGCCTGTTTCAGCGTTGAGAGAAATACGCTGGGGGTGCTTCGCCTGTGGGCGGCGGGGCAAGGTGCACCCGTGTTGCTCACAAGCGCAAGTTTTGTGGACACAGCGCAGACACAGAGAAAAACCATTTTGCCGCCTTCTGGCGGATTCGTCGTAAGTTATTGGTTTTTCTGGATTTTTTGGCGAGCCCGGTTGGCTTCGAACCAACGACCCTCTGATTAAAAGTCAGATGCTCTACCCCTGAGCTACGGGCTCCCGTACCGCCGGTTTGTGTCGCCGGTGATCGTTTGTGCGGCGCCACCATAGGGATGGCGTCCTAACGGGTCAACCGTGCTGGATGCG
>DATARE010000333.1:0-7260 GCA_036264295.1 Micropepsaceae bacterium
AGGATCTGGCGCGCATCGGTGTTCATTTCGATACGCGCATGGCGTTGGACGGTCCCTCGACAGCCTGCTGCGTGATCGCGGTGACGCCGGATGGACATCGCAGCATGAGCACCTATCTCGGCGCCTGCCGCGAATTGACACCCGATGACATCATGCCCACGCAAGTGGCTTCCGCATCCGTTCTCTATGTCGAAGGCTATATGTGGGACGACGAGCGTTCCAAGGCGGCGATCCGCAAAGCCATCGCCGCCGCCAAGGGCGCGGGGCGAAAAGTGGCGTTCACTCTGTCCGATCCGTTTTGCGTCGGCCGTTATCGCGACGAATTCCTGGAGTTGATGAAAAGCGATATCGACATCCTGTTCGCCAATGAGGAAGAAGCAAAAGCGCTGTTCGAAGTGCAAACCTTCGAGCCCGCACTGCAATTCGCGCGCGCCTGGCAGGGGCTTGCAGTGATGACGCGGTCGGAAAAGGGCTGCGTGGTCGCCGATCCTTCGGGCAGGGTGCATGTGCAGGCGGCGGACCCGGTCGCCAAGGTGCTCGACACTACGGGCGCGGGCGATCAATTCGCGGCCGGTTTCCTGTATGGGCTTTCGCGCGGGCGCGAATTGCCGGTGTGCGCGAGGCTGGGATCGATCGCGGCGGCCGAGGTGATTTCGCATTATGGCGCGCGGCCGGAACACCCGTTCAAAGCGCTGGCGGCCAAGGCGGGACTGTAATCACTCGCCGATGAGGTGCAGCATCAGCGTGCGCTGGTGCGGCGCATCGCGATGTTCGAAGAGATAGATCGCCTGCCAGGTGCCGAGCGCAAGCGCGCCTGCGTCCACCGGGATCGACAGCGACACCTGCGTCAAAGCGCTGCGGATATGGGCGGGCATATCGTCTGGCCCTTCGGTGGTGTGGCGATAATCGGCGTGGCGTGGCGCGAAACCATCGAACGCATCGGCAAGATCGCGCAGCACATCGGGATCGGCATTTTCCTGAATCACCAGCGATGCCGATGTGTGGGGAATGAACACAGTCAAAAGCCCCGATGGGATTCCCGCCCTTCTAACAAAGCGCGTCACCTCATCGGTGACATCGGTAAAGCCGGGCCTCCGCGTCGTGACAGTCAGTTTGTCCGCTTTTTGTTTCATGGCATTCACCGCAAATTTTTGGGCCGCCGCAACAGCACATAGAACGCACCCGCCCCGCCATGCTTGACATGGGCTTCGTTGACGCCCGCCACAAGCGCCCGCATATCGCGCTCGCCGAGCCAGAGCGGCAGCGCTTTGCGCAGAACGCCGCCTTTGCCGGTGATCACCAACACCAGCTTCTGGCCGCCGGCTTGGGCGCGCGAAAGAAACCCGGTCAGCACGCGATAGGCGCCGTCCTGCGTGAGACCATGCAAATCGATGCGTGAATCGGGTTCCAGCCGGCCGCGCCTCAGATGCGCGTCGGCATGGCCGCCGATCGCAGGTGCCGGGGTATCATTGTAGACGGGCTCGTTCAGAATCCTCGGGACGGGTGCCACGATGCGGGCGCGCTTCGGCGGATCGGGCGGGTGGCGCTCGCGTTTCTTGATCGGCTTGGTATCGCTCAGCGCAGTGCGGAACAGCGCGTCGTCTTCGGACGAAACGGGCTTGCCGCGCGATTTCATCTGGGGGCCGCGAATTGGACCTGCTGCCCCAGTCTCGCAGCAAGCCGTCGCGGCAACAGCACGGTCATGCGCCCCTGATGTTTCATGCGCCCGGCGATAGCGCCCGCATTGCCGCCGTAACCCCAATAGACGTCGGCACGCACGACGCCCTTGATGGCCCCGCCGGTGTCTTGCGCCACCAGCAGCGCGTCCAAAGGATGGTCGGGATTGGCGGGATCGGGATCCGGCGCGGATGCTTCAAGCCATATCGGCACGCCCAGCGCGTGCACCGAGCGGTCGACAGCCAGGCTTGCTTGGGGCGTCAGCGGCACGCCTTCGGCACCGAGAGCGCCCAGATTGGGATCGCCAACCGGACGTTCGGCGAAAAACACGTAGGATGCATTGGCGTCCATGACTTCGCGCGCCTCATCGGGATGGGCGAGCAGCCAGGCCCGGATGGATTGCAGCGAAATTTCTTCGCGGGTCAGCTCGCCGCGCTCCAACAGAATTGCGCCGATGGCCGTATAGGGCTGGCCGTTCTGCCCGGCATAGGCAGCGCGCACCACAGTGCCGTCATCCAGCACGATGCGGCCCGAACCCTGGATCTGGAGAAAGAACGCATCCACCGAATCATCGACATAGAACAAAGGCTTGGCCGGAATTCCGTCCTGTTCGATTTCGGCCCGGGCCGGATAAGGCACAAAGCGCATCATCATGCCCATCATCATCATGCCGCTTGCGATCATGCGGCCAATATAGGTGTCGCGATAGATGCCCATGTCGAGGCGGACCAGGTCGGGCGGCACACCGTAAAGCGGTGTTTGATAGGGTCCGTGCCGGGTGCGGCTGCCGCGGAGCTCCGGCTCGTAATAGCCGGTGAAAAGCCCGTTCGCGTTGTCCTGGGAAATGCGATAGGGCACGAACGCCGCTTCAAAGAAGGCGCGTACCCCCTCGGGCGAGGAGGGTTGCACGGAGGCCGCCTGGCGGCAGGCGGGTTCCCAATCCGCGACCGATCCGGCATAGCCGGCTCCGCCGAGCGGCGCATCGGCCGCCTTGTCCAGCATGGCCGTGCAAGAGCGGCGGAACGCTTCCAAGGCTTTTTCGGGGTCGCTGCTTGCCCAGCCCTCGAGCCTGGCAAAGCCGGTCGCACGCAAGATGAAATTGGGACTGGGCGGTGGCTTGGGTGGGGTGACGCAACCCAGAAGGCTGGCAATTGCGGCCAGACCCCCCGCGCGCAGCCACGGACCACGGGAACGCAACATGCGCCTTAAGGATGGCTGGCCGTCGAAACGAGCGTCCAATTCGGATCGCTGGCACGGGTATCGCGGGCGAAGGTCCACACTTCGGTGACCTGATGCGGGGTTTTCGCATCGCCTTCGATTAGCGTGCCCGCTGGGTCATAGCCCGCCAGCATGATCTCGCTTTCAAAGGTGACGGTGACTTCCGCCACCTGATTTTTCATCTCCGCGCCCGTGATCCGCGCCGATTTCAGCGACAGGAAGGTGAAATCGACGCGTTCCTTCTTGGCTTCGCGCGCCTGGATCTCGTGGTCGAAGATCTCGAACACATCGTCGGAAAGCAACGGCCGCAGCGCTTCGCGCTCGCCTCGGGCAAATGCCGTCACGATCATCTCATAGGCCGCGCGCGCCCCGCCTAGAAAACGGTCCGTATCGAAACTGCGATCGCTCAGTTTGATGTCGAGCAGGCCGCGCTGGGCGGGATTGGCGGTCGCACCCGCACTGGCAGGGCCCGTGCGCTCCGGCAGGGTGACCACATTGTCCTTGACCGGCGGCGCGGTGGGATTGGGCCGCGCGCCGTCGGGCAGACGAAGCTGATCGTCCGGCGAACGCTCATGGCCGGTGCGGCGGCCAAGCACGGTATACAGGCGAAACGCGATGAAGCCCGTCAGCAGGGCGAGAAGGATCACGTCGAAAAACTGGAAATTGTGCATATGACTCTGCGCCTGCTCAGCTCTTCCGTGATTGAGGCCAAGAACGTAAACGCCCCGCTCCACCCGAAGGCTTCAACCCTAATCCTTGCCCGCCTACGGGTCTAGCGCGGGCGAAGGCTTTTCGCGATTGTTGTAGATGTGGGGCGCGGGGGGCGATTTGCCACGGCTGGACGCCTCGCGCTTGTCACGCTTGCGCGATCCGTGGTAGCGGCGGGCCGCTTCTTTGATGCTCACCTCAAACCGGAACGGACGATCATGGCCGACAGCAATGACCCCAATGGCAGCGGCGGGCAATCCGGCGCCCAGCCGCAAATGCCGGCCATCCAGGTAGCCGCGCAGTACATTAAGGATCTTTCCTTCGAAAACCCGTCAATGGGCGTGAACATCCAGCGGCCACAGATCGATTTTACCGTGGATCTGCAGGCCCGCCGCATGCAGGAAGCCGGCCCGTACGAGGTCGTCATCAAGATGCGCGTTACCGCGCAGCAGGAGGAAAAGACCTTGTTCCTCCTGGAGATCGCCTATGGCGGCATCTTCGTGCTCGACAAGGTTCCTGAGGAAGTGTTGCAGCCCTATCTTCTGATCGAATGCCCGCGGCTGCTGTTTCCGTTCATGCGCCGGATTGTCTCCGATATCGTCAGCGACGGCGGTCTGCCGCCCCTGATGATCGAGCCGATCGATTTCGCCGCGCTGTACCGCAGCAAGATGATGGAAGCGCAGGCGCAAGGGAATCCGCCGCTTTCGGCCTGAGCTCGAGCGTTCAGCCCCAGTTCCAGACGACATCGCCCTGGATTTCGCCGGCGATGAAGCGAGCGTGCGCTTCACGCTCGTCCGGGGCCAGCCGCTCCGGCAAAGGCGTGGGCCGCGGCCGCGCGATGCGAATGAAACCCATGCCCGAGGTGCCGGCATCGCCAGGTGCAAGCTGGAGCCTCGCCTGCCTGCCGCCGACCAACTCGAGATAAACCTGGGCCAGAAGCTCCGAATCGACCCGGGCTCCGTGTTTGGATCGCACCGACAGATCGATGTTGAAGCGCCGGCAAAGTTCGTCGAGCGAATAGCGCGCGCCGGGGAAGCGCCGCTTGGCGAGCGCGATGGTGTCGATGCCGCGTCCGGGCTGCAGCGGCTCGCGATTGGCGCGGGCGAATTCCGCATTCAGGAATTTGAGGTCGAATTCGGCATTGTGGATGACCAGGCGCGAATCCCCCATGAAAGCGAGGAGATCATCCACAATCGCGCCGAATTTCGGTGCTTCCGCGAGCTTGTCCAAGGTCAGGCCGTGGACGCGTACCGATTCCTCCGGAATGTCGCGCTCCGGATGGATGAGGGTGTGATAGACCCGCCCGGTCGGCAGATGATTGTCCAACTCCAGACAGCAGACCTCGATGATCCGATGACCGTCGGATGGGTCGAGACCGGTGGTCTCTGTGTCTAAAACGATTTCGCGCATGTCTAAGAGCGGTCTTTGACTAATTCTTCTTGGCGGCACGAAGGCGCAATTGCGCGACGACTCGCTTCACCGCTTCGAAAGCGTGCGCCAAGCCCTTATCGGTCTCAATGACAAAATCGGCGCGTTTGCGTTTGTCCACATCCGGGATTTGGCGCGCATGGATGGCTTCGAGCTTTTCGGGCGTCATGCCTTCGCGCGCGAGCACTCGTGCCATCTGCACATCCGGCGGAGCCGAGACCACGACCACGGCATCGACGCGCGATTCGCTTCCGGTTTCGAACAGCAGCGGGATGTCCAGAACGACAAGATCGTTGCCGCGCGCAGCGGCCGCATCGAGAAAGGCGCGTTCGGCCTGCCGCACCAAAGGATGGACAATGGCCTCCAGCCGTTGGAACGCCGCTTCATCGCCCGCAAGCCGGGCTGCCAGCGCTGTGCGGTCCACACGCCCGTCCTTCACGGCCTGAGGAAAAATGGCGGCGATGGGTGCGACCGCTGCTCCATTCCGGTCGTAGAGCGCGTGCACCACGGCATCGGCATCATGGACCGGGATACCCAGCCGGGCGAAAAGCCGGGCGGTTTCGGTTTTGCCCATGCCGATAGAGCCGGTGAGTCCGACAACAAAGGGTTTGCGCCCTTCTTGTTCAGCCATTCGTAAGAGCTTTCACCAATTCCGCGCGCAAGGCTTCTGTGATTTGAGGTGTCACGCCAAACCAGGCCGCGAAGGCGGGCGCGGCTTGATGCATCAACATCCCGAGCCCATCCATGGTGCGGCAGCCCCGCGCCCGCGCCGTTTTGAGCAAACCGGTTTGCAGCGGGTTGTACACAATGTCGGCGACCGCCGCTTCCGCGGACAGCCCATCCAGGGAAATCTCCAGAGGGGGCTTTCCAGTCATGCCGAGGCTCGTGGTGTTGACCAGAAGCCGCGCGTCCCGGAATGCCGTCTCCCAATCACCCCATTCGACCAGGCGTATTTTATCGGCTTGTCCGGTCCCGGCGATCAGCGATGAAGCCCGCGCTTTGGTGCGGTTCACGAGCCTTATATCGGCTGCCCCGCTGCGGGTGAGCGCCACAAGTACGGCGCGCGCCGCACCCCCCGCGCCGAGCACCACGACGGGTCCCCGCGAAGCAGCATCCTCGCCCAGAGCGTGAGCCAGGCTGGCCGCAAATCCACCCACATCGGTGTTGCGTCCGTGAACAAGACCATCCTCGAACACCAGCGTGTTCACCGCCCCTGTCGCTCCGGCGTCCGCGTCCAGGCTGGCCGAAAGCGCAAAGGCTGCTTCCTTGTGCGGCACGGTGACATTGGCGCCCGCGAAACCCATCAAAGGCATGGTCGCGACCACGCGTCCGAAATTTTCAGGCGCCACCGGAAGCGCGACATAGGCGCCACGGATGCCATGCTCCTTCAGCCAATAGGCGTGCATCAGCGGGCTCAACGAATGCTGCACCGGCCAACCGAGCACGCCCGCAAGCTTCGCCGCGCTCATGATGGCAGCCTTTCGAATTCACGCAGCGCCTCAAGCACCGGGATCAATGGCAGGCCGCGAATGCAGAAATGATCGCCTTTGACGCTCGAGAAAAGCTGTGCCCCACGGCCCTCAATCCGATAGCAGCCAACCGAGCCGAAGATATCGGGCATCTCGACCGCCAAATAATCCTCCAGAAACGCGTCCGAAAACTCCCGCATGGTCAGCCGCGCCATATCCGACCGTCGCCAGACCGCAACCCCGTTCACAGCCATAACTGCCGCGGAAATCAGCTCATGTTCGCGCCCGCGCAGAGCGCGCAGTGTGGCACGGGCTTCCGCTTCGTCCGACGCTTTATCGAATATCGTCTCAGCACAAACCAGAACCTGGTCGGAACCCAACACCAGCGCATCGGGGTGCCGCTCACTGATAGCGATCGCTTTTGCTTCAGCAAGCGTGTGCGCGACGGTCGCGCCATCGGCACCGCCGCCGGTCAGCACATCCTTCATCAGCGCTTCGTCGACATTGGGCGCAACAACCGTGAAACTGACCCCTGCGGCCTCCAGCATCATGCGCCGGCTTGCGCTGGACGAAGCCAGGATGAATCCCGTCTCGCTCATGCGGCCTGGCGCTCGGCCAGCAAGTTCATGATAGCAGCCGCGGTTTCCTCGATCGAACGCCGGGAGACATCGATCGTCGGCCACTCATAGCGTTCAAAGAGACGCCGTGTGTAGGCAATTTCAGCCCGGATAGCTTCTTCGTTCACATAATCGGAGCTCTT
>DATARE010000036.1:0-5160 GCA_036264295.1 Micropepsaceae bacterium
TCGTGCGTCATGTCTGGGCCGCCTTTGCCCAGGTGAACGTCCCGATCGTCGGAGACGCCAACAAGATGCCGTTCATCGAGAAGCTGAATCTCGAGGCGTCCTGGCGTCACGACCAGTACAGCGATTTCGGCGGCACCAGCAATCCAAAAGTGGCCGTGGACTGGGCGCCATTCGATTTCTTCACCTTCAAATTCGCTTGGGGCACAAACTTCCGCGCGCCTGCGGTCGGCGAATTGTCCATTCTGGCCAACAATGCCATCGCAGAACAGAACGATCAGTCGCAAACTGTCAACGCGCCGATCGTTGTCAATTGCGCTCCTGGCGCGGGATCGGGTGCTGATCGGTTGGTCAACCCCGGCCCGGGGCTCACCGGGGTGCCGACTGCCGGATGCGGTGCGACGCTGAACCCGGTCGGAATGTCGTTCCTTGGCGGCTCAGGATCGCCGGTACTCGCCGGCTGGCGCAATATCATCAATTCCAATGGCCTGAAGCTCGGCCCCGAACAGGCGTCGAACTGGGCGATTGGCGGCGAATTTGCGCCAACGTCATTTCTCAGTGGGCTGGATATCCAGGCGACATGGTACAGCCTGAAGCTCACCGGCGTTTTGGCGAATTTTGGCAATCCGCAAACGACGTCGTTCAACGATCCGAATGTCGGATTCTCCTACATCGTGCCGACAGACTTGGCCTTTCTGCACACGGCGGCCGGCGACCTGCAATGCCACAACAACAACACGCCGGGCAATCTCGCTGCCGCCATCAGCGATCCGGGAGCCGGTTGTCCGGAATTCGAAGCGATGGTTATTGGGATGCTCGGCAATCCGAGAAACACGATTCCCGTTGCCGACGCGACGAAAATCCTTTGGCTCAATGACGGAGGTACCTTCAACAAAGGTTACCTCAAGATGCAGGGCATCGACTTCTCGGCCAGTTACGATACGGATCTTGGGGATTTCGGAGCGTGGAACATCGGCATCACAGGTACCTATTATCTGCACCAATATTCCCAGGCTCTTCCAGGCACCCCTGTGGTGGATTCATTCCACCAAGATCTTGCCGCCGGTCCTATCCAGATGAATGGTGTGGAGACCCTGCCTCGCTTGCGTTACCGCGCAAGGCTAGGCTGGACCCAAGGGGCATGGAGCGTTACCGGATTTGCGGATTTCCAATCGCATTTCTTCCATACGCAAACTTCGCCGCCGCAGGTCAACAATTCCTGCCAGAGCGCGGGTAGCACATCACCCGGCGGGACATTCCCATGCCTGGTCACCGGCTACACCAACATCGAACCGGCTTGGCTGACCTTCGATTTGTCGCTGGGCTATGACACGGGTGACGATCCCGCGAACGACTACCTGAAGCATATCGGCGTACAATTCGTCGTCAGCAACATTCTCGATAAGCATTCGCCGTTCGAATATCGGATCGGAACCGGCGGCGGCAACCCGTCCGCGCAGGACATCCTGAAACCCAATACCGGCCGGTCGCTTGCACTGATTCTGACAAAGACATGGTAACCGGCACCCAAGACGCGTAGCGGCATTTTTGGGCAAAAAAGGAGAAGTACGTTTAGAGCGATACCGGGCAGACAAAAATAAACTCGGAGACTTCCATGCGCAGAACCAGCGAGGGGTACCAGCGACGCGCCGTTGAATGCTTCGCGTTCGCGAAGAACGCACACGGCAATGAAGAGCGGACGCGATTGTTGATTATGGCGAACGTCTTGAAAAATATCGCTATCGAACGGGAGCAAAGATCGTCAAAGGCACACAAACCGGAGCAAGAATTTATCGCAAGTCCTTAGTTTCCGGTTTCCCGTTCCATCGTTAGCTCGGCTTCGAGGCTTTCGACGTCACGATAGATCGATGCCACCGCAAGCGTGCGTTTGCCGCGCTTGAAGTTCAGAACGCAATCTCTGGCGCGAATGTCACCAGAGATTGCGATCTGATCCCATTCTTGCGCATGGCCGACATAGTTGATCGGTACGTCATAGTGCTGGCTCCAAAAGAACGGGACCGCGGTGAATTTTTGCCGTTGCCCGAGCATATTGAGAGCGGCAGTTTGTCCCTGACGCTCCGCGACGACCCAATGTTCAATGCGAAGATGCTCCCCGCTGTGAGGATCGGGCCAGCGCGCGATATCGCCGGCGGCAAAA
This sequence comes from Micropepsaceae bacterium, assembly GCA_036264295.1. GTDB lineage: Bacteria > Pseudomonadota > Alphaproteobacteria > Micropepsales > Micropepsaceae > CAIYRG01. Next base: position 2,156 of record DATARE010000036.1, read on the forward strand.
ATCCCGGGCACGCTTGTTTCGAGATATTCATCCACGATGACACCGCGATCGACGGTGAGCCCGGCTGCTTCTGCGAGTTGGATGCGCGGGCGCACGCCGATTCCAACGATCACCAGCTCGGCGTCGACCGCAGCACCGCTTCTAAGCGTAACGCGCTTTGAATCGATATTCGCTGGAATATCTTCGAGATGAAAAACGACCCCGTGTTCTTCGTGCAAGGCGCGGATGAAGTCGCCCATCTCAGGACCAAGAACTCGCTCCATCGGTCGCCTTTCCGGTGCAACGACATGAACTTCGAGGCCGCGAGTCCGAAGCGCGGCGGCGCATTCCAGACCGATGAAACTGGCGCCCACCACAACCGCCCGCTGTGCGGTTTTGGCGCGCTCAATGATGGCCCGGCAATCGGCAAGCGACCGCAACGTATGCACATGGGGCAAACCGGCGCCCGGAATCGAAAGCCGAACCGGCTCGGCACCGGTCGCAAGCAGCAGTCTGTCATAGGAAAAGGCGGTGCCATTTTGTAGCACGGCGGTGCGCGCGCGGTTATCTACGGCGGCGACGTTGGCGCCGAGTTGGAGATCGATGCCGTTTTCGGAATAGAAACTGTCGGCGCGCAGCGGCACCCATTCCTCCGGCGCGGTGCCCGCCAGGTAATCCTTCGAAAGATTGGGGCGGTCGACCGGCGGCGCATCGTCACTGCTGAGCATCGTGATTTTGCCTTGATAATGGACGCGGCGCAGCATCTCGGCTGCGGCAAAGGCCGCTGCGCCTCCGCCCACAATGACAATCTTCTCCGGCGGGGCAGATTCCAGTTTGATAGACTTTCGCGCCTGGGGGCGCGTTCCCGTCACGAAGATCTTGCCGTCGCGGCGTTCGACATTCCAGCACGCCAGCGGAGATAAAGCCGGCGCGTGCAGTGCTTCCCCGCTGCGCAGATCGAAACAGGCATGATGCCAGGGACACCGCACGGTCTCGCCAGCCACGATGCCATCTCCAAGTGGACCGTGGTAATGCGTGCAGTGAGCGCCGACTGCAAATATTTCGTCGCCCCGGCGCACGAGCAGGATTTCATCCGCACCGACGTGTCCAACCAACTTGCCGCCATCCGGGAGTTGCTCCAACGCAAGACCTTGGCTCAAATCGGGCCCGGCAGGTTGGGCTCCATCGTTGGACATTTTCGTCTCCGTTGCGAGTGAAACCACCGTCACTCTACGCGTTTCGCGCGACGCCGGAAATTGCCGATGGCGGTTGCGTCGATACGCGCGGCCACTGCCAATGGACGATAACATTCTCTCGACCACGCCGGACTTGCACGGTGCTCGGGGAGGCGCGCGGCCCGGCAGTGGCTGAAAGGCGCTACAATTGGACCAGGGGATGGGTGAGGAACGGCGGCGTACCGCACAGAAGGTCCCTTCCACTCCCACATCGGCCCGGCTATATTCGACAAGTTCAGGCCGTATGTTGCGTCAAAAGAAGGCCGTGTCGACGAACGGATGACCGAAAATCGCCACATGAGACGGCGCAGCGCCTGCGGATTTTCTCGCTCCGCGGGGGTCCATCGTGCGTCGATATCGCATGGATTGCTGGCGGTTCTTGCGCTTTTGGCTCTGACGTTTCAGGCTTTTTTTGTCCAGACCCACATACACATCCCTCAGAACGCCGGCCGGCTGTCGCTAACGCGGGATATCGGTGGCGGCGCTTCGGTATCGAACGGCGCCGGGCAGACCGCGGCTGACAAGGCGGCCGTGCCGCGCGGCAAGGCTCCCATCGGGGATGATTCGTCGAATTGCCCGGTGTGCCAGCAGCTCGCGCATTCGGGCTCCTTCGTCCAAAATGCAGCGGTCGGCGCGTTGCTGTCAGACCGCATCGGCGTCAGCATATTTTTCTGGACGCGTGCCGCGCTTCCATCCTTCGCGATCACGCATAGCTGGAAAAGCCGCGCCCCACCACGGGTCTAACGCAAAATCCCTGAACCGATAACGACGCTCGCGTGATGTGTCGCGCCTGCTGCCGTTCAACCCGCGTTCTAACCGATCCAGCGTATCGCCCGCCCTTCAGGCGGTTCGATCCCACCATTTCATGGAATGACATGATGAAACTGTTCATGCGTACGGCCGCGTCCCTGACCGGCCTCCTGCTATGGCCGAATCTGGCTGCGGCAGGCGAAGCCAATGTCGAAGAAGTCGTCATCAGTGCAGCCAAACTCAACGAAGCCCGCACGGGTCTGGAAACCCAGGTCGGCGCATCGACCTATCATTTCGACACCAGCGCGATTCAGACCGCACCGGGGGGCGATAACGGCCTGCTCAGCCAGGTCACGCTACAAGCGCCCAGCGTGGCGCAGGATTCCTTCGGCCAATTGCATGTCCGCGGCGAACACAATGGACTGCAATACCGCCTGAACGGAATCATCCTGCCCGAAGGCATCAGTGTCTTTGGCCAGACGCTCGATCCCAGGCTGATATCGTCCATGCAGTTGATCACCGGTGCGCTGCCCGCGGAATATGGCCTGCGCACCGCAGGCATCATCGACCTCACGACCAAGAGCGGCGTGTTTCAACCCGGTGGAAGCCTGTCCTTTTATGTGGGAAGTCACGGTACGGTCGAGCCGTCGCTCAACTATGGCGGCTCATCGGGCAATTTCAATTATTTCATCTCAGGTGATTTTCTGCGCAACGATCTCGGCATCGAATCGCCCGACGGCCGCTCGAACCCGATCCATGATCGCACCAACCAGATCCATGGCTTCGGCTATTTCGAAGACATCCTGGATGCCGATGACCGTGTCGCCCTTATTCTAGGAACATCGAACGATCAGTTCCAGATTCCGAATGTGGGCGGACTTCAGCCCGGCCCTCTGGATGGCATCAATGGGCTTGGCGCCGGTGGCGCCTTGCTCGTCAACGGACAGAGTTCCTTTCTCAGCGACAATCTGAACGAAGCCCAGCGTGAGATCACCCATTATGGGATTTTGAGTTTGGAACACGCCTCCGGCCCGCTCGATT
>DATARE010000362.1:0-10165 GCA_036264295.1 Micropepsaceae bacterium
AAACCGGCGGAAGCATATTCCATCACCTCGGTCATCCAGGCGATGATCATCATCGCCGAGATGGCGAGCGCCGCCTTCGTGTTGTTCGCGATGGCCCAGGGCGAGAACCAAATCGCCGCACCAGTGCCGAGACAGAACAGAGTCTGCGCCAGACGAAGCGAAACGCTGCGGCCCTGCCTTTCGGCGGCGATTATGCGTGGTTCGGCAATGCTATTGTCTATGGCGGCCAACGCGCCCTCCCCTCTTACAAATCCGCAGGCGGTTTCCAGTCTTCGTGGCCTTCCAAAAGCGTGGTCGGCGGATAGGTCACCATCTTCTGGAACAGCAGATGCATGAACAGAAAGAGCGGCTTTGCCTTGAACACAAGCAGCACCGCTTCGTTTTCCGGATCGTCGTTGAAATGCTGATGCACGCAGCCGGTCTCCACGATCATGACATCGCCGGCCTTCCAAGGAATCCGGCGGCCATCATGGACATCGTAGCCGCGTCCCTTCAGGACAAAGAACACCGCGCTGTTCAGATGGCCGTGCTTCTGGCCATAGGCGCCGGGACCATAGGCCTCGATATGGGTTTCAATGGATTGGCCCACAGCCGTGGTGCCCGGCGTGATGCCGGTCTTGCTGTAATGCTGGGGTCCGCCCTTCCACGGCTTGTCGCGGAAAGAGAGCACGCGCGGCTGTTCCAGGAGCGCCTTGGTCAGCTCGCTATAGGTACCCTCCAGCGCCCGCACGAAGGTGCGCTTGCGCTGCCAGCGTTCCCACACCACGGGCTGTTCGCGGTTGTGCGATGGGCTGATCGCGGCCTTGTCCGCGTCGCTGGGAAGGTCTTTTGCGGAAGTTTCGGAAAGATTGGTCAAACAACACCTATGGTTCGGGGCGGCGCATCGCATTGAGAAGATTGGACGGCGAATATTGATCGGTCAGAATCCGCGTATTCGGATTCCAATCGATATCGGTTTTCAGGAGCGGCAACAGGAAATTGGAGCCGCTGCCGCGTTTGGCAAATTCCGGCTCCAACATCATCGCGTTGGTGCGGGCTTTGGCGAGATCGTCCGGTGTGACGCCGTTGGGGCGGCCGACGATGATGCGGTTGGCGAGCTTCAGGTTGAAGAACGGCCCGAATACCGCGCGATAGGTCACCGATTCATAATCATAAAGCGCGCTGTTGGAGAAGGTGTTCGCGACAATGACGCCATTCGGCGCCATGACGCTTTTCACCTCCTGGAGGAATTCGCGCGTCAGCATGTGCTCGGGGATATAATCGGCATCGAAGGCATCCAACAGCACGAGATCGTAATTGGGCTTCTGCGCAATTGCGCGCTTCACGAAGACGCGGCCGTCCGCGATGGTGACTTTCACCTTGGGGCCCGGCTTGAAGCCGAAATAATTGCGCGCCACCGAATCGACCGATTTGTCGAGCTCGACAAGATCGATCTGCGCATCAGGAAACATTTCCTGCAGCGCGGTTGGAATGGTGCCGCCACCCTCACCCGTGATCAGGATGCGCTTGGGATTGGGATTGAGATAGAGCCCCGCCAGCATCATCTGGGTGTAGTCGAAGATCAGCTTGCCCGGATCGTGCAGCAGCTTGCAGGATTCGCGCCCGGCCGGCCGCGGATAGCGGAACAGCATGCACAATTCGTCGCCATCCTGGGTCACGAAGATGTTGCGGTACAGCGAGCGTTCCTGATGCAGCAATTTGGGCTGCGCCTGTGCGGGCACGATTCCCGTCAGGGCGAGCAAAAGTGCAAGGACAACGGCGTGTGCACGCATAGCGAAATCATTCTCCCTTATAATTCGCCAGGGCTCCCAAGCCGCCCAATATAACCGAGATGCCGATGGCTACCATCAGGATGGTGTTCACCTCAAAGAGAAGAACAAGGTAAAAAGCCGTGAGCAGCGTGCCCAGGCTGCTGCCCAGCGTCGAGATGAAATAGAGATAACCGGCGTCGTGGCCGGAGGATTCCCGGTTGGTCACAATGATGCGAATGGCGTAGGGGGAAACCATGCCGGCGAAGATGGTCGGCACGAGGAACAGCCCGACGCAGGTGACCAGCGACCCGAAACGCGGATCGGTAACCGTGTTGAACATAAAATCGAGGAAGTCGGTCCCGAAAAGCACGGTGGGCGTGGTGGTGAGTGCACCTGCAATGAGAATGCCGCAGAGGCGAAGCACGCTGGGCTTGTAGCGGGAATAGATCCCGCCGAGCAGATACCCGATCGAAAGCCCGAGCATGAAGACGAAGATCACCGAGCCCCAGACATAGATGCTGCTGCCGAAAGACGGCGCAATCAGCCGCCCGGAGAGCAACTCCACCAGCATGACGTAGAAGCCCGACCATCCCGCGATGGTGTAGGACCACAGGGCGCTTTTCTTCGCCATCGCCTAATCCATTCCCCCCAACCCATGGTTCGACAAGCTCACCATGAGGATCGCTTTATATTGTCCTCATCCTGAGCTTGTCGAAGGATGAGGCTGTTTTGCAGGAATTCTATCCCAGACCGCCCTCTTCCGGGGTCATGGGTTTTACCGGAACGCCCAGATAAGAACATTCCGGACCATAAAGCAGCGCCTTCACGTCGTCCGCCGAAAACAGCTTCACGAGTTGGTCAACTTGCCCGGCCAGCGGCAGCGGGATTCCCGCCTGCTGTGCCAAGTCCATGGTCACATCCATGTCCTTTTCCTGCCAGGTGAAACGGGTGTTGTCCCAACGCTTGAGCGTGAGATTGAAAGCGGGACATTCCAGCAGAACCTCGCGCATCTTCTGGGCATCCACCCCGAAGCGCTTGGCGAGGGCCAGCGTCTCGTAATTGGAGACGCAATGTACCCAGTGCAGAAGATTGTTGCAGGCCTTCGCCAATTGGCCGGCACCCACCGGCCCGACATGCAGCACATTGCGGCTATAAGCCATCAGCACGGGGCGCGCCCGTTCGACATCGGCCTCCGACCCGCCACAGAGCGAAAGCAACCTGCCCTCGCGCGCGCCGGACGCGCCATAGACCACCGGCGCATCGATGAAGCGAATTCCCCGCGCCTCGCAAAGCTGGGCGAGCTCCTTCATGGTGTTCGGGCTGTTGGTGGCCACGATCACGATCAGCGAATCGCGGTGCGCGTGTTGGCAAAGCGCCTCCGTCACGCTGTGCGATTGTTCATCGGTCGAAACCACCACGATGAACAGCGCGGCCTTTGTTGCCAGTGCTTCAAGGCTTTCGGAAATGCCGATGCCATGGGCGGCGACCGCCTTCAGTTTGGCGCTGTCGACATCAAAGGCGGTGACCTCATGTCCATTGGCGAGCAGATGCCCGGCCATGGCCGCGCCCATTTCGCCCACTCCGACAATGCCGACTTTCATGCGTTTCAGCCCGTATGCTGCGTGATGGTGTCGATGAGCGCCGGTTTGCCCGCTTTCACCTGCGCAATGGCGCGCGCGAGCGCCGGCGCGATATCATCGGGGTTCTCGATCGGACCTTCGGCATACCAGCCCATGGAGCGCGCCAGCGTGGCGAAGTCGGGCGCCGGCTCCATGATGTCCATGCCGATATAGGCGCGTTCTTCCGGCGTGCCGCGCTGACGCGCGACCGTGATCTGATGCTCCCAATCATTGTAATAGGCGCGGTTGTTGTGCATGACGCAGAGGAGCGGCACCTTGTGCTTGGCCGCGAACCACAGCGCGCCGGCATCGAACATCAGATCGCCATCCGTCTGGCAATCGACGACAAGCCGGCCCTTGCCGCGATGGGCGAGCGCCACCCCGATGGCCATGCCGATCTGCGTGCCGGTGCCCAGCGCCTTGCCCGGCCAGCGGTAATGGCGGTCCATATCCCACAGCTTCAGCGCCCAATCCTCGAATGCGTTGGTGGTGATCACCCAATCTTCGGACTTGATCTGCTCCCACACTTCCATGGCCAGACGTGGCAGCGAGATCGGCGATGAATCCCAGCCCTCGCGTGATTCCTCCCGCCATTTGGCGCGGCTCTTGTTGTGGATGTCCGCAACGGCGCGGCTGCGCTCGGCGATGCGCTTCGTGGCTTTCGGGTCTTGCGCCACGCGCGTTTTGCAAAGCTGCGTGAGCTGCGGAATGGCGATTTCCGTGTCGGCGAGAACGCGTGCGGCGCATTGGGGAAATTTCTGATAGCCCATCGCCCATTTGGAGATTTCGATATCCGCAAATCCGATGTCGGCCCAGCGGCAATGGTCCGGATAATGGGCTTTCAAAGTCCGGTTGATGCGGTCGTTGTAATGGGTGGGCCGTTCCCAATCGCGGCAATCGAGCGAGAGAATGAGATCGGCCTGCTTGAAGATATCCTTATTCATCCGGCAATCGAGCGGATGAGCGGTGGGAAAATTCAGCCGCGATTGCACATCCGAGACCGCAGCGCCGACGGTTTCGGCAAGCGCCACCAGATCGGAGAAACCGCTCGCCACGCGCCCGACATATTGCGGCAGCAGCACCGGCCATTCGGCGCCGACCAGCAAATCGGCGATCTCGCCGAGTGCCCTTGGGTCAGGCGCGATTTTGCTCGGCTGTTTGACGGACGCCGCGTCGGGCAATTTCACCGTTTCGGTCAGCGGCGCTTCCTGAAGACCCGCGTCATAGCACATATAGATGGGACCTTGCGGCTCGCTCATCATGATCGAATAGGCGCGCGCGAAACTGTCCGGCACGCCCTGAATGCCGCCCGGCTGGTAATCCCATTTGACGTAATCGCGAACCGCGTTGCCTTGCACATTGGCGGTGTGATCCCAATCGACGCGGGGGCGGCGCTTGCCCTCGTCCATCGGACCGGTGGCGCCGATCACGAAGACCGGCGCACGATCCGTATACGCATAATAAATTCCCATTGTGGCGTGCAGCAGCCCGACCACATTGTGCACGATGACACAGAGCGGTTCGCCGCAGGCCTTGGCATAGCCATGGGCGATCTGCACCGCGATCTTCTCATGCTGGCAGACCAACATCGGAGGCGTATTAGCGTTGTGATTCACCAACGAGTCGTGCAGACCGCGGTAAGACGCACCGGGGTTCAGCGTGATGTAAGGGAACCCGAATCCCCTGATCAGGTCGGCGATGATGTCCGACTGCCAGCCGGAAACGGGCGCGGCAGTCACGGCTTTGTCCCCCATGAAAAGCGGCCGGTCAGTGGGAATGGCCGTGACCATGTCCGTGGAACGGATCGTGGTCGTGGTCATGGCCGTGATCGGAAACCGCAATCTCACCTTCGGAATAACCGAGCATCAGCGCTTCCATTACCCGGCGCAGCGGGTCTTCGTTCAAGGGCACATGAGCGGCGATAAATCCCGCCAGCCGCGCAAACACCAAGGGCTCCATGGCCAGGCGCTGATAACCGGTCATCTCGTCGGGGGCACGGTTGGGGTCGATGGCCGCCGACAGCAATTCGCGGAACAAACGGTCGAGATGGCCATGCACCGGATCGGGTTTGCTGCGGTCCCGCTTCATCCCCATCAAAAACGAATTCGTGTGCGCAACGAAGCGGCTATAGACCTCGTCCTCTGGCCCGGTTTCGTCGTCGAGTTCACCACACATGCGTTACTCCGCCACTCGCTTGTTGCCGCCGGCGATCAGCCGAACAGATATTGAAAGACCAGCCCTTCGAACAGGGGCAGGCCGAGAAACCAATCGAACACGCCGTAAAGCACCGCCCAGGCGAAAACCGCGCCAGCCAGCGCCACATACCATTTTTCGCGGCCGGAGAAATAAAGATAAGCCGCCACCAAGGCCGGACCTGCATAAAGAAACCCGAACAGCACCAGCCCTGCCACAAAAGCAATGAACCAGGCGAACATGCGGCCTTCCCGGGCATGTTCTTCGGAGGTCACGGCGGGGGCAGGATTGCGTTCCCGCAGCTCGACAACAAGTTGCACCGCCGACAGCACCAGGCCGGGAATGCCGATCACCATGGGCAACAGCCGCGCTTCCGGGGCATAGGTGAAGGACAGGCCAACCGCGCCCGCAAAAACCACCACCATGATGGCGCTGATCAGAAGACGCCCTTCAAGCATGGCTGGCTGCAATCTTCGGCCGGCGCAAACGCCACATATAGAAACCGATGCTGGCCACAATCAGGGAAATCAGAATGAGCGAAATCGGCCGCAGGAAGAAGTCGGCCCCAAACAGCGCAATCGCCTTTTGCAGCGAGTCCTCGGCGATCTTGCCGAGAATGACGCCGATAATGAAAGGCGCGCGCGGCCAATCATGGCGCTTGAACAGATAGCCCAGGCTCCCCATCACCATGACCAGGATCAGGTTCTGCCAATTGCCGCCATAGAGATAACAACCGAGCAGCGCGAACACCAAAACATAGGGAATAAGAAAGCTCGCCTTCACCGAACCGAGCTTGCCGATCCACGGGCCGCCGGCGATCAGGAGAATGACGCAGATCACATTGGCGATGACCAGCGCCCAAATCAGCGACCAGACAATGTTGATGTGTTCGGTCAGCATGGTCGGCCCGGGCTGGATACCCAGCATGAGAAACGCGCCCAGCATGATCGCCATGCCGGACGAGCCGGGCACGCCGAAGAACAAAGTCGGCAGCAGCGAGCCCGCTTCCTTGGCGCAGCTTCCGGTTTCCGCACCGATCACACCAGCGACTTCGCCTTTGCCAAAACGCTCCGGATGTTTCGAGGACTGCACGGTGTGGCCGTACGCCATCCAGGCGGCCGCATCGCCGCCGAGACCTGGAATCACCCCGATGGCCGCGACCAGCAGCGAGCAGCGGAAGACCAGCCATTTGTGCTGAGTGACGTCCCACAGACCTTGAAAGATTTGCGCATAGGTCACTTTGCGCGATGCGGCCTCGGTTGCGGGCGCGGAATCGTGCAGCTTGGATGCGGTTTCGGGGGAAATGTCATAGGAGCGCCCCCTGACACCGAGAGAAATCATCTCCGGCACGGCGAACATCGACAGCACCGCGACGATCACGGAAAGCCCGTCCCACAACCAGATCTGTCCAAAGGTGAAACGCGGCGCGCCGGTCGAGGGATCGAGCCCGATAAAGGCGCACATCAGCCCGAACAGGCCGACGATCATCCCTTTGATGAAGGAATCGCCGGACAGCGTTGCAATGAAGGTGATGCCAAGAATGGCGAGAAGGAAGAACTCGGCCGGGCTAAAATTCAGAATGATCGGTTCCAATATCGGCAGCGACAGCCCGAGGAACATGGCGCCCAGCAACCCGCCGACGGTAGAGGCGCCGAAGCTCGCACCGAGCGCACGGCCGGCCAGGCCTTTGCGCGTCATGGCAAAGCCATCCAGCGCGGTCGCCGCTGCCGGCCCGTCGCCTGGAACGCCAATCAGGATGCTGGGGATCGAACCGCCGGTATGGACGACGGCGTGCATGGCGCAGAGGAACACCGCGCCCGTCAGCTGATCCATGTTGTAGACAAAGGGGATCAAGAGAACGAGGCCGAGCTTGCCGCCGAGCCCGGGAGTCGAGCCGAAAAAGACCCCCATCGGAACGGCGATAACCATAAGGAACAGGAGGCGCGGACTGGTCAGCAGATCGAACAGCGTCGAGAAAGCGACATCGAGATGCATGGACCCGTCCCCTCTGCCGGCGAATGCGCCGCAGCGCTCCCGATCTATATCACCCGCCGGCCGCGGATTTGAGAGCGGCAATTGTTTCGGGCGGCTGATTGAGGGCGGCCTTGATGCGCATTTCGACCACGTCGCCGGGTGCGGGATCGATATCGAGGTCCAGCTTCTTGGCTTCCGCCAAAAGCATCGGGTCCTTCATCGCGGAATTCAACGCCTCGCGTTCCGCCGCAAGCACATTGGCGGGGATGCCCGGCGGACCGGCGGTCAGCCGGCCGATTTCCGATAATGTCTCGACCAGGGTGAGCAGGCGTTTGCCATGGTCGTCCTTCACATAATCGCGGGCGCGCGGCACGCCGGGAAGCGTTTTGGCATCACCCGACAGCGCCAGTGCGAAATAGCCATGGCCCTGTTTGACGAATTGTTCCATGGATTCGGCGGTTCCGACTTCAGCCACGACTTCGTTGCGCAGCATGCTCATCTCGCCCTCATTGCCGGAGAAGCCGGGCACGATCTGGGCATTAAGATGGAGCGCATCGGCCAGAATCTTGGTGTCGTTGTAGGCGGCAGAACCCACGCCGGACGAGGCGAATTTGATCGGGGCTTTCATCTTGATGATGTCGTCGATGGTCTTGTACGGCGCGGTCTTGGACACCATCAGCACGCGCGTATCGTCAGCGGCCTTGCCGATCCAGCTGAATTTTCCGAGATCGAACAGCACGCCCTGGCGCTTGATGAGCTGATCGTAGATCAGGCCGGTGTTGAACATGCCAATGGTCAGCCCGTCGGGCTTGGCGGCGTAAATCGTGTTCGCGCCAACAATGTGCCCGGCCCCGGGAACATTGCGCACCAACACGCGCGATCCGGTCAGATATTTCTGCAGATAGCGCGCGATCAGCCGGCCATAGGTGTCATAGCCGCCGCCCGGACTGGTTGCGACGATATAGGTGATCGTCTTGCCGCGGAATTGGCCCATATCCGCGGCATTCGCCGCCAGCGGGGACCAGAGAAGAGCGGTGCCTATCGCGGCAGCCCATACACGTCTCAACATGTCCTGTTCTCCTGACGCTGTTAAACGCCGCCCCACCCGCCCGGCTTCGCCCCGCCCGGTTTCGCCCTTCCGGGCTCGGCCGCGGCGACCTCCCCGCGTTGAGGGAGGTGAAACTGTGCTCAGTACCCTTCCGCGTCCTCGATCTGCTCGTACCAGTCGAAACCCATCGCCTTCACGATCCGGCTGTTGATCACGACAATGCGCGCTTCCTTCAACGGATCGGCATTGAAATGCTTGTGCGTGCAATAGGGCGGAATATAGACGAAATCGCCCTGGCCCCATTCGAAGCGCTTGGGTTCTTCCTCCCAGCTGAATTCCATCTCGTGATCGCAATCGAACCGCACGTCCCAGTGCAGATCGTAACCATTGCCTTCGATGACGTAGAACACTTCCTCCGAAAGATGCCGGTGCTTGCCGCTGGCTTTGCCGGGTGGAAGGAACTGCTGATACATATCCAGGCAGCATTCCTTGGTGTCCATCCGCTCGTTGATGATGTGCTTAAGCAGGCCCTGCGGCGAGCGCTCAAACGGCATTTGGCTGGATTTCACGACATTCAGGCGGCTCTGGTAATCCTGGCGGAATTGCTCCGAGGCCTTGAGCGCCTGGGTGTAGAAATCCACCTGCTGGACTTCGGCGTGGGACCGCTCGCGCTCGCGCGGGTCAATGGATTTGCTCATGCGAATTCTCTCTTAAGGATGGGGCTTAAAGGTCGGTCGGGGGCAGATAGTCGCGCTGGGCTTGGCTTTCGGCCTCTTTCGGCGGCCAGGCGGCGACCTTCTGGAAAATCAGATGCATGAAGAGGAACAGCGGCTTCGCCTTGGCGACCAGCACGATGGCCTCGTCATTGGGATCGTCGTTGAGATGCTGATGGACGCAGCCATTCTCGACAATCAATGCGTCACCCGCCTCCCAATCGATGCGGCGGCGATCGTGAATGTCGTGGCCCTTGCCCTTCAGCACATAGAAAACCGCGCTGTTCATATGGCCGTGGCGCTGGCCATAACCGCCAGGCGCAAAGCAATCGATATGGCATTCAATGGATTGGGCCACCTTGGCCGAACCCGGATTGATGACCTTCTTGCCGAAATTTTGCGGCCCGCCCTTCCACTTCAAATCCTGCGAGCGGTAGACACGCGGCTGCGAGAACAGCTCATGCACCAACTCGCCATAGGTGCCTTCCAAGGCCCGGACGAAGGTGCGCTTTCGGGTCCAGCGCTCCCATACGACGGTTTCCTCGGTGCCGCTGTTGTGGCCGGGTCCCGCTGCTCCCTTCGGCCGTTCCGCCGTGCTTTGATCGCCTTCCGCCAAGGGACACCTCCTGAAATGTTGCGTATCGGCAGACGGTTACGCCGCCATTCTTGGCGCGGCCTGACTGCGCAAGGCAGCCGTCCCATAGGCGTCTATGGCTGTCAAGCCCGCGGCCGCAGCATGGCAGAGCAGCAAAAAACTGCGGGTCAATCCTCGGTGAAGAGCTCAGCCTTTGAGGAATTCGGCCATCGCGGCTTGGGCTTCCGGGGTACGGCGCATTTCGGCAAGCCGCCGGGCGGTCTCTTCGGTTA
>DATARE010000380.1:0-13303 GCA_036264295.1 Micropepsaceae bacterium
GTTGCCGTCTTCCACGCACATCTGGAGCGAACGGTATGTTGAAATTCTCTCGCCGTGAAATGGCGCTCTAAAGAAAGCGCGCCGTCGTGCGACCGCGAGGGTACGCAGCCTATATCGGGTGAAGTGTGCCAAAGTCAACCCCGCAAAGAACCGCGCTTCAAAGCTTGCGTTAGGTTTTGCTTAAGATGTTTGCAGATTTCGCAGCGGCGCGCTTCAACGCCTGGATCTCATTTTCGAGCGCATTGAGGAATTGCGAGCGGTCCTTTTTCGTGAAACCAGGGTTGAACGTTTGGTGCCCGGTTGCTTCCCGCAGGTGCCGATGAAGATCGCGCATGCCAAGTGCCATCCCGATCGTTTCCGGCGAAAACGTCTTACCGGACGGCCCCAGAACGGCAGCCCCCTTTTTCAGACAGCGCGATGCCAGCGGAATGTCGGCCGTAATCGCAATGTCGAACGCGCCGATGTGCTCTGCAATCCAATTGTCAGCAGCATCGGCACCCTCCGGTACGATCACATGACGGACGCGTGGATTTAAGCTCGGGCGAACCCCGCCATTGCTGACGATATGCACAATGAGACCGTGGCGGTCCGCCACACGCTCGACTTCCTGCTTCACAGGGCAGGCATCGCCATCGACGAAAATCTCAGTCAAGCAACACTCCGGACAGTTTCAGAGTGCATCGCTTTCGTTCCAGCGTATGGCTTCACGCAAAAGCTCGGTGGCGTTCGCAAGATTGAGCTTGTCTTTAATACGGGCGCAATAGGCCTGAACTGTCTTGATACTGATTTCAAGCCGGTTCGCGACACTGCGCGTGTCCAGTCCCGTGCCGAGCAATCGGAAAACCTCCAATTCGCGGTCGCTCAATTCCTCAACCGGGGTTCCCGAACGCGGCCGTGTGTCGACAAACTTTTCCGCGAACAAGGCCGCCACCTCCTCACTCACGCCTAGTTTTCCTGCCATTACCTGGTGAATTGCCGCGATAATTTTTTTGGTCGTTTCCCGCTTCATGACGTAGCCGCGCGCCCCTGCACGAATGGCGCGTTCGGCATAATGCCGTTCGTCATGCATCGAGAGCACGATCATGCCGATATGGGGATAGGCCGTTTTTACGGTCTTGATCAGGTCGAGCCCGGAGCTTTCCTTCAGAGAGAGGTCGATGATCGCCATATCCGGAGACGTTTTGGACAGGTAATCGAGCGCCTGCTTTACGCTTTCGGCTTCGCCGCAAACAGCAAGATCCGGTTGTTGGTTGATCAAGCTGGCGAGCGATTCGCGCACGAGCGGGTGATCGTCCACGAGCAGTATTTGATGTTTTTTCTCAGGCATAGTGGGGATCGCGCTTTGAAGCCGAATAGACCGTTTCCATCCGGGCGGGTTTATCGGGCAAGCAGCAAACGACCACAGTACCTCCGGGTCGCTCAGCGTGGATGGCGAAACTCGCCCCAATCAATTTTGCGCGCTGGGCCATGATTGTCAGACCCATACCCCCAGTCTTGGGTACGGAAGCGGGAATGCCGATGCCATCGTCGGTCACCGTCAGGACGGACCCCTCCTCCCGCGCTTCAAGCGCAATCACGATCTCACGCGCGCGGCCATGTTTGATGGCATTCGTGGTAGCCTCCCGCGCAAGATGATAAAGGTGATCGGCGGTAGAGATATCCGCGAACAAGATCGGCGCATCGCATTCGAAACGGCAAGTGATCTTGAACAATTCCGTGGTTGCAGCGGCAAATTCCTGCAGAGCCTGCATCAATCCCCCGCCATGCATCTCGACGGGCTGAAGGCCTTTCGCCAATTTGCGCGATAACGCGATGCCGTCTTCGATCAGATCGACGGCTTTAGCCGCCTCGTCAGCCTCGACAGCCCCCCTTCGAGCGAGCTTTTCCTTGAGCACCTGGACCACAAGGGCCGTGCCCGTCAAATGCTGGCACAATCCGTCGTGAAGATCGAAGCCGAGACGGCGACGCTCGCGCGCGCCGACTTCCAGAAGTTCGCGCTCTAAGCGCTCGCGCTCGGCAATCTCTTTACGCAAGTCCGCCGTGCGTTCCAGCACGCGCAACTCAAGTCCATGCGTCAGCGCACGGACATGGACGAGCAGTTGGATGAGAATGGCATAAAACACCAGCCGCGTGAGGGCATTCCAAACCGGTATCAGCCAATTGAGAAATTGAAAGCCGCTTGCTACATCGCCAACAGTGAACAGCAGCACGCTCAAAAGCGACAGCACATAGGCCCAAACCGGTCCGGCGTACCAAGCCGTGATGACGATGGGATAGGCGTAGACAGTCGCCCACGAGACTTGCCAGCCGGTCAAATAATCGAATAGCCCGATCAGGGCCACGAGACCCATGGAAATCGTCACCGTGCTCTCGCGCGAGCGTGACGCCGGCCAATCGAACCAACTTGATGAGCGCATCGTTGCGTGCCTATCCCCCTTTGGCTCAGCAATCTCCTTATGCACCGCGCATTTTTTGTTTTTATACGAATTATTTAGCACCGATTTCACTTAAAACACATGGATTTTTCGACATTCGGGAGGTCGTAATTCCCCTCATTTGACGTTTCGCCGGCATCGACGCCTTTGCTTCAATTCGATAGGTTAGGCGCAGACGAAAGCAGAGAGCATGCGAAACATGCCCACTCGATCCAGGGAGGAAGCAATGAAGCATCTGATATATGCTGCGCTAACCGGTTTGGTGCTGTCTGGCTCAGCCAATGCGGCTGAGGTCACGTTAATCGCCCCGGGGGGCATAAGGGCTGCCGTGGAGCAGATGATCCCCGCGTTCGAGAAGAAAACCGGGCACACGGTCAAAGCGACATTCGGTTCTGGCAATGGGACGAAAGCGCAGGTCACGAAAGGCGAAGCTTTCGACGTGCCTATTGTGCAGCCGCCTTATCCGGAGGTGCTCGCTTCCGGCAATGTCGTGACCGGAAGCGAAACGCCTCTTGCCCACGTTTCGGTCGGTCTGGCGGTGCGGCCAGGCACACCCCACCCCGATATTTCCAACCCGGAAGCGGTGAAAAAGCTGTTCCTTTCGGCGAAATCCATTTCCTATCCGGACCCGAAGGGTGGAGCAGCGGCGGGCGTCAGCATGAACGAGACCCTCAAGAAACTCGGCATCAGCGAACAGATGCAATCCAAGATCAAGCTCGCGCAGGGCGGCGCCGGAGCCATGAAGATGCTCGCCGATGGCCAGGTGGAATTCGGGCTCACATTTGTCAGCGAGATCATCACGGAGCCCGGCGTCGAAGTGGTCGGGCCGCTGCCTGAAGCGGTGTCGACCCCGACGCGACTTTCCGGATTTGTTGGTGCCCACGCGAAAGATCCGGCCGCGGCGAAAGCGCTGCTGGCCTATCTGTCGTCGGATGAAGCCGCCAAAGTCTACAAGGAACGGGGCATGGTGCCCGGGCGCTGAGCCATCGATCGTATGAGTGCATTGGACAATCTCCCGTCGGATACGGTCCGCACCAAATATTGGACGCAACTTGAAGATGGGCGTGTGCGATGCGACGTCTGCCCGCGGGAATGCAAGCTGCATGATGGCCAGCGCGGCCTCTGTTTTGTGCGAGCGGCGCAACATGGCGAAATCGTTCTTACGACTTGGGGGCGTTCATCCGGTTTCTGCGTCGATCCCATTGAGAAGAAACCGCTGAACCATTTTCTTCCCGGAACAGCGGTGCTGTCTTTTGGCACCGCCGGATGCAATCTTTCCTGCTCCTTTTGCCAAAACCACGATATTTCCAAGAGCCGCGAGACCGACACGCTGGCGGATTCCGCGACGCCGGAAATGATTGCTGCGGCAGCCGTGGAGCTTGGCTGCCGCTCGGTGGCTTTCACTTACAACGATCCGACGATCTTCATCGAGTATGCGATAGACGTTGCCAACGCATGTCATGCGGTGGGGATAAAAACGGTCGCGGTGACCGCCGGCTACATATCGCCCGCACCGCGCGCGGAATTCTATCGCTACATGGATGCGGCCAATGTGGATTTGAAGGCCTTTACGGAGGATTTCTATTTTCGCATCACCAAATCGCACCTGCGGCCCGTACTGGACACGCTGGAATACCTCAAGCACGAGACAAATACCTGGTTCGAGATCACAACCCTTCTTATTCCTGACGAAAACGATTCACCCCGCGAGATCGAGACTCTGTCGCAATGGGTGGTGGAGCATCTGGGACCCGATGTGCCTCTACATTTCTCGGCTTTCCATCCCGATTACCGCATGCTGGACAAATCGCGCACGCCACATGCGACGCTTGCCATGGCGCGGCGTGTCGCAATGGAACAAGGTGTCCGTTACGCCTATGTCGGCAATGTCCATGATGTGGGACGCCAGAGTACCGTTTGCCATCAATGCGGGACATGTCTCATTGAGCGGGATTGGTACGCACTGGGCCTTTGGCGCTTGGATGCGACCGGCAAATGTTTGAGTTGCGGCACGCAATGCGCCGGCGTCTTCGATGGGGCGCCTGGAACATGGGGACAGAAACGCCTACCCGTAAAGCTGGCGCAATTTGCCCAAAGGCCCGCTCCGCAGCCGGCTACGTAATGCGGCCTCTTACGGATTTTTCGCGGTTTCAATCCGTGGACGAATGAATTTCGCCGTCAGATAGACACCATTGCTGATGCCCATAATTCCGAGATAACCGGAGGGGATTTCGGGGATCTTGCCGCTGGTCAGCACGCGCAAGGCCACGAACAAGGCGACAATCACGGTAAAGAACAGCATTTGAACCCGCGAGGGCTCGAGCTCATTGCTTTCTGGGTTGACGATCAGGTCCGACCATAGTGGCCTGCGGAGCGCGGTGGGAACGCAATCATCATCGGCCGCAGGTTTCCGAATTTGATCGGCGGGAATGACGGGGGGTGCTGCGGAGGCGTCCTGCAGCTGCGTCTCCTTCATTTTGTTTCCGAGCGTTGCAATGCCGCTGATTCCCAGCAGAACCAGCGTGCCCTCCGTGATTTCAATCAGGTTGCCGGACAGCACCATGACATAAACCGCGCTCGCACCGACGACGAAAGACCACATGATGATCTGGAACGTCGAAAGACTGGCGTGACCGTCCTGGGAAGCGATGATCGTGAGCACCGGATCCCTGCCGCCTGGCACGCAGCGGGCGCGCCCGAACATGTAAAGGGCAATCCACGCGATCGATACCAACGCCACCGCCATAATTACCGCAAAATAACGGCTGGTGATTCCGACAGGCTGGATCAAATCGAGATCGCCCTCTGCGGTGGTCGCCTTAACCCGGAAATCCGTCAGCGGAACCATGGTCAAGCCCGTATATTCGCCAACAGGCGCAGCACCGAATATGCGTGAGAACCAATTCGGCAGCGGACTTCCATCGAGCGAGGGAACCGACGCAGCATAAGTCGCCGACGTTCCGGTGGTGGAGGCAACAAGGCGGACCGAGCTTCTGACCCAAACTGAGTTTGGGACATTCATCCAGCGGAAGCAGACGAGAATATCCTGAATGGCAGGAGTAGAGCCTGCCCCCGCGATAGTGAACAACACTTCGCCGTTGCGCGGCTGCCAAACCGTTTCCGGATTGACGGTGACCGAAAGCTTCAGGTTGCCGGATGGCAGCCTGTCGGGCGCGTTATCGCACATCAGTGGCGGGGGCGGCCCGCCTTGCCCAACTGCACGCGCGGAGGATTGCGTGGGAGCCGCAGCTGGAGCCGCCGTATCGGTTTGCGCGCTCGCCGCTCCGGCGCCCATTAACGTTAACAGGAGGACGCAAACCGCAATCGCGGCAAGCCACCGATGCGAGACGCAGTGACCTAAAGGCTGCATGAATGCCAGCTCCTTCGTCAAAACAATCGGAATTAATGTACGAATTGCAGCGGTTAAGCAGTATGCGGATGATCGCCGAAGCTTTCCGTCACATATCGGTATGCCTCGAAGCTCGGCGACCAATGGTCGGGACGTAAGCCTGCTTTGTGTTTCAAATGCCGGACAAAGCTGAGCGGGTCGTGAATTCCTTCCCATACGCTGGGGAGAAATATCGCCTGTTTGCCGGCATCCCGGATGATCAATCCGTCAATGTTTGGCCGAAGAGCGCGCGCGAGTTCAGCTTCGGTTTCGACACGAATGCGGCGGGGCGTGGACAAAATCGAGATATGGATATTGATCTGCTCCAGTTCGTCAGACGTCAGCGGCGGAAACCGCGGATCGTCGAAGGCCGATTTGCGGGCATTCTCCAACACATCGCTCACAAGCGAGCGATGCGGCACAAGAGAGCCTCTGCACCCGCGCAAACGGTCGCCGATTTTCAGGGTCACAAAAGTCGCGCGTTGCGCCATAAGCATACGCGGGATCGGCCCCTGAAATTTCACCTTGGGCGGCTGCATTGGATTTTGTGCGCCTTGCCGGACAATTTCGCGCGAAACCCGAAGCAAAAGCTTTCGCGTGTCACCGTCGAGCTGCGCCGAATACGCATATTCAAATGCAAATGAACCATAGCCAACCACCCGATCGCGGGGGCCACGCGTATCGCCGGAATTGCGCACATCCAAAGCGGTCACGCGCAAATCGCGCCGCTGCGCCTGGTGGAGCAACCCGTGAATCGAGAAGCGTCCGCAGGCGCGATCTCCATCGCAACCCGCAGGCTGCAAGCGCTCGATCGCGATTGCTGTCTCATCGTCCTTTGCTTTGCAGGTGTCGTAATCATGGTAGTGACTGAGATCGGAGGAAACCACGATCGCGGTCTCCGGCCCGCCCCACAGCAAATCCAATGCCCCGGACACAGACTCCGGGGGAGACTGGCCCACCAGGATCGGCAGAATCGCGACCTCACCCAACGCCCGATGAATAAACGGCAAATGCACTTCCAAACTGTGCTCGTGCGCAAAAGGCGCCGCATCCACCACGACGCCTGCCTGACGGGCGAGCGTATCGCGAGCTACAGAGTCTACGACGAGAGGACCAAAGGGCGTTGCCCATGCATTGGCCGGTGACAGCGCCATTCCCCGAACCGGCTGCCGGTGATTGGGCCCCAAAAGAATGACGCGCTTGATTTCACCTTTGCGCTTGGCAAGCAGGCGGTAGGCGGACGCGGCGATATCGCCCGAATAGACGTGTCCCGCATGAGGCGCGATAACGGCTTTCGGGTTGAGCGACGGCGCTCCGGCTTTGGCAAGACTGGCATCAATGCTTCCAGCAAGCTCAGCGGGACTGGCCGGATAAAACGTACCGGCAACTTGTGCAGGTTGAACGGAAGGGCTCATGGGCGGGATATTCGCGCAACTGAAGCGTGCCGCCAAGCTCCCGCAAGGCCAAATCGCTAACACCGCTCATGCAGCAAAAGGGCCCCGCACACGCGCGCGGAGCCCTTTTGTCTTCCGGATCAGATTGCTTAGAGCGGCCTGCCCATATTGTTCGAGCCATAAAGCTCGCGCTCGCGACGGGCCTGCTCCGCACTGTACGGGGCGGCTTTCTCGTCGAAACCTGTCCAACCCTCGCGACGATAGGATTCGCCGCGTTCACGAATATTAATGGCTGAACGGTCGAGAATGGCCTCGTAACGGGTACGTTCGCCGTCGGGCACCCGGGCCGTCACAAGTGTACCACCACGCCGTATTCCTTCCGCGTACACGTGAGCCTCATCTTTGCTGACGCCCGCTTGGGTAAGGGCACCCACAATGCCGCCGGCGGCGCCACCGGCCACCGCGCCCGCAGCCGTTGCCGCCAGCCAACCCGCGGCCACCACCGGGCCGACGCCCGGAATGGCAATCATCCCGAGCCCAGCCAGCAACCCGGCCGCACCACCGATAACCGCGCCGATTCCGGCCCCGGCTTCCGCGCCTTCGGCCCGGTCGTCGGTTCCATCGTGGTCCCTGTCAACGCGAGACGTACCCGTACCACGGCCGCCTTTGTACCAATTGTCGGCATTGCTCGCGACGATGCTGATGTCAGACGAAGGAAGACCTGCAGCTTCCAAGTCGCGCACGGCCTGGCTTGCTGCGGAGTAATCGTCATACAGACGAGAAATCGTGACGCTCATGGGACTGTTCCTTCAATTAGGAATGGTGGAAGCCGTTTGCTCAGTTGACGGTTACATTGCCCTGATAGTCGAGCGTGACGTTCACCGTTTTCCCGTCCTTCATGGCCGTTCCGCGCCAGAACCCATTCGTGTCCTTCGCCAGACCCGAAACATTGGCATAGCCACGCGATTCTATGCGGGATTTCGCTTGACCCTCTGTGAAGCTGTTCGCGCCGGCAGCAGGAGCACCCGGGTTATTTCCCTGCGTCGTCTTCACGGCTGGATTGCTGGGCGCGCGATCATTCGCGGACGGTGCTGTTGTTTGCGCGGACGGTGCTGTTGTTTGAGCAAAGGCCAGTGCCGTGCCGGCAAGGAATGCGGCAACCGTCGCCGCGGTTAATGTGGAACGCATGATTTCCTCCGTATTGGGATTGCCCACCAAAACTCTGGCGAGAGCATTGAGTTCCAAAGAAAAAATCGTGCGCTGTGTTAACGGCCAGGGCCACGTTTTTCCGGGAACTCGCCGCTGGCGACGCCGTTCTCTTCCGCGCATAGGATAAAGGGGACGCACATGCTGAACTCTTGGCGCAACAAATTGCCGGACATCGAAGACGCTGGTGGCGCGGCAATGGACAGCGTTGCGAAAGCGGCCGCCGTCGCAGCGCAATCGGCCAAAGATGCATCCATTCAATTGGAAGAATGGGCCAAGGATGGTTTCGATTCCGTCAAAGCGCGGCCGATGATTTGGGGCGCAGCTTCTCTTGGGTTTGGCGCCCTGATGGGCGGACTTTTTGCAGTCTTGCGGAAGTCCAAACCGAATGGACGCGCAGCATCCCCGCGCACTGTGGCGGCCCGCTCACGCAGCAAGCAGGCACTGCGCGCATCCGTAGATTCGGCAACGCCCGCAACCAAGAAAAGACGTTCCCGTAAAGCGCCTCCGCGAGCCGCCGCGAACAAATCGCGCCCCACGCCGAATGCCTGAAACCATGCGGTTGCCCTCTGGCGCAGCGCGGATCGCAAATCGCTATCCCGCCATTTGGGAGAGTTATGAGAAACTCGGCGCGGCCTGCGCCGAAGCCGGGCCGCTGGATGATCGCGCGCGCCACTTGGTGAAGTTGGCCTTGGCCGTGGCCTCGCAAAGCGAAGGTGCCGTGCACTCCCACACCCGCCGCAGCATTGATGACGGTGTGAGCAAGGAGGAACTGCTTCACATTGCACTTCTTGCCATTCCCTCGATCGGCCTAGCAAAAGCCGTGGCGGCAATGACCTGGATCGAAGACGTGCTGCGGGACGCTAAGCCACCGGGGTAAGCGCCAAAACATCTCGCAGCGCTGAAGCCAATGCATCGGGCGGTTGGGCACCCATCGCCATCGGGCGTCGGTTGGCGATAAATGCCGGCACCCCAGAGATCCCAGCGCGCCGAACCGCATCTTCATAGGCGCGCACTTCCACACCACCATCCTGTCCCTCTAGAAACATTTTGATGCGGGAGCGCTCCATACCCGACGCGGAGGCGACATCCGCCAGCACGTCGAGATCGCCAATATCGCGGCCTTCTGTGAAATATCCCCGCATAAGCGCCTCGACCAGGGGACCCTGATCTCCGCTTTGGCCCGCCAGCCAGATCAGCCGGTGCGCATTAAACGTATTGGGCGTCCGGGCCATCAAATCGTAGCGGAAATGCAAGCCCTCCTGGGTTCCCGTTTCCGTCAATTGCGCATCCAATTGCTGGGAGCGCTCCCAAGAACCGAATTTGCGGATACGATAGAGCCTGCGCTCCATGCCCTCCGCCGGCATGTCGGGATTGAGCTCGAAAGGACGCCAGGTCACATGAATGGGAGCATCGGCCCCAAGCAGCGCCAGCGCTTTTTCCAGCCGCCGTTTTCCCACATAACACCAGGGGCAGATGACATCGATAAAGACCATCAGTTCGACAACGGGCTCAGTCATAGGAGCATCCACGAGGCTTGGCCCGGTAACCTCCCATTATTGCGGCGCGGACCGCAAGGCGCGCCCACCCGCTGACACGAATTCCAACTTTCGGCTATAAGCTCCTTATGAGAAAAACGCCCCTCTCGGCCGCGCTGGCCCTCACGGCTGTTGCCGCGCTCGCAACCGCTTATCTCTATGCGAAGCCGGCCAATGGCCCGCGGCCGAGGGCACCGGCGGCGGTTTCCCGACTCTCCCCCGGCCAGTATCTCGAAGATGTGACCTACCTCGCCTCCGATGCTCTCAAGGGCCGCGGCGACGGCTCGCCCGAGCTGGATCAGGCGGCCAACTACATCGCCAAAGCTTTCAAAGACGCAGACCTGCAACCGGCGGGCGACAACAACACCTATTTTCAGAATTTCGAGATCACCACCGGCGCGCAGCTCGGAAGGAACAATGCCCTTCAGATCGCCGGTGTCACTCTGAAAATCGATCAGGACTTCATTCCAATCCTGTTTTCCAACACCGCCGAATTCGAGGGACCACTGATCTTTGCTGGATATGGGATCACAGCGCCCGAATACAAATATGACGACTACACCGGGATTGATGCCAAAGACAAAATCGTCGTCGTGTTCGAACACGAACCGCAAGAGAACGATGCGAACAGCGTGTTCCTTGGCAAAGACTTCACGGCGCATGCGTCCTTTACCAATAAGGCCATCAATGCGCGCCTGCATGGCGCCAAAGCCATCATCTTCATCACCGAGCCCAGCCATCCCGCGGACGATCTCGGACCTACCGAGCGGCAAGTCGAAGAAAGCGATTTGGGCATTCCAGCAGTTCATGCGAAGCGCGATTTTGTCATCGGACCCTTTAACAAGGAGGGCAAAGATCTTGCCGCGCTCCAGAGCGCAATCGACAAGGATTTGAAACCGCGATCGTTCGAAGCCAAGAACGTTCGCGCACGGATCGCGACCGAGATCACGCGAAGCCGCAAGACCGTCAAAAATGTCATCGGCGCATTTCCCGGCAGCGATCCCGCGCTGAAGGACCAGTGGATTGTCATCGGTGCCCATTACGATCATTTGGGGCTGGGAAATCGCAATTCTCTGGCGCCGTCCTTGATCGGTCAGGTTCACCATGGCGCCGATGACAACGCGTCAGGCACGGCGGGTGTAATGGCATTGGCGCACGCGGTTTCGACAAACAGGCCGCAATGGAAACGCTCCGTCCTATTCATGGCCTTTGCCGGCGAGGAAATCGGTCTTTTGGGTTCATCCTATTTCGTCAATCATCCTACGGTGCCGCTGAAAAATATCGATGTCATGATCAATATGGACATGATCGGCCGGCTCACGAAAAACCGCCTGTTTGTCGGCGGTATTGGTACGTCGCCGAGTCTAAAACCCGATCTGGAAACGCTCGATAAAGCGACAGGGGTCGATCTCAGCTTCTCGGAATCGGGTTACGGCTCCAGCGACCACACCTCGTTCAATGCCAAAAAAATTCCGGTTCTGTTCTTCTTTTCGGGTCTGCACACCGATTATCACAAACCATCGGATACGGCGGACAAGATTAACGCCGACGGCGCTGTGAAGGTGCTGTCGCTGGTCTATCGCCTGACAGACCGGGTCGCGAATGAAATGCCAAAACTGGCCTATAGCGAGGTGAAAGAGCCAATCCCCGCAAGCCGCGGCGGCGGACGCGGATATGGCCCCTATTTCGGTTCGGTTCCGGATTTTCGCGATGACATCAAGGGCGTACTGTTTTCCGACGTGCAGAACAACAGTCCCGCAGCGAAAGCGGGTCTGAAGGCCGGCGATTTGATGATCGAATTCGACGGCAAAGCAATCCAGACGCTTCAGGATTATGCCTATGCGCTGCGCTCGAAGCAGCCGGGTGATATTGTGGCGGTGGTGGTGAAACGCGACGGCAAAGACGTCAAAGCCAGTGTGACGCTGGAAGCGAGGAAATGACTATGAAACTGCGAAGCATGTTGATGGCGTCCACGGTCGCGGCGATCGCACTTGCAGCCCTGTTTTCGGCTGCTCCACACGCCGCGCCGGCCTCTTCGGCCGCTCCCACCGCACCGGTGCAACCAGCGGCCAAGCCGATTCAGCCACACCGCCAAGAAATCCATCTGCGCAATATTCGGCAACTCACCAATGGCGGGGAAAACGCAGAAGCCTATTTCTCTGCGGACGGGAAAAAAATCGTCTTCCAATCCACCCGCGAGCCGTTCAAATGCGATCAGGAATTCATGATGAATACCGATGGCTCGGATGTGAAACTGGTCAGCACAGGCCAGGGCCGTACCACGTGCGGTTATTTCACACCGGACGGGAAGCGGTTCATCTATGCCTCGACGCATCTGGGCTCGCGCGATTGCCCGCCGGTGGCGGACCGCTCGGAGGGCTATGTCTGGGCCATCTATCCGTCGTTCGATATTTTCTCGGCAAACCTGGATGGTTCCGACCTCAAACGCCTGACCACCACGCCGGGTTACGATGCCGAAGGGACAATTTCGCCGGACGGGAAGAAAATTCTTTTCACGTCGGCGCGCGACGGCGATCTCGAACTTTACGACATGAATCTGGACGGCACGAACCAGCGCCGGCTGACGCATGATCTGGGCTATGATGGCGGGGGCTGGCATTCGCAGGATAGCCAATGGATCGTGTGGCGCGCAAACCGGCCCAAAACGCCCGAAGAGATCAAGCGGTATAAGGAATTGTTCGCCAAGAATCTGGTGATGCCTGCAAAGATGGAATTGTTCATCATGAAGGCCGACGGCACGCAGCAGAAGCAGATCACCTTCAACGGCGCGGCGAATTTCGCGCCCTATTTCGTGCCTGACGGAAAGCGCATCATCTTCGCGTCCAATATGAACGATCCGCATGGCGGAAATTTCGATCTCTTCATCATCAATCGTGACGGTACGGGTCAACAGCAGATCACCTTCGATGAGAATTTCGACGGCTTCGCCATGTTCAGCCCAGATGGGAAAAAACTGGTATGGGAATCCGATCGCAATGCGCCAACACCGGGAAGCACCAACGTGTTCATCGCCGATTGGGTGGACAATCCGTAATACCATTTGAGAACATCACGATGAACCGAATGCATATAAGCCGATTTCTGTCAGTTCTGGCCGGCGGGGTTTTCGCCGGAACCGCGGCATACGCAACGCCGACGGTCACCATACAAACCTCCATGGGCGATATTGTCCTGGAGCTCGACCACGAGCACACGCCAGCCACGGTCGAAAATTTCGTGCGCTATGCGAAAGAGGGGCATTTCGACGGCACCGTGTTTTATCGCGTGGTGCCCGGATTCGTGATCCAGGCCGGAAGCTATGACGCGATGGGCAATCCCCGC
>DATARE010000390.1:0-11698 GCA_036264295.1 Micropepsaceae bacterium
GACTTCCCGCCCCACCCTAACAAGCGCCGGTATTCCGCCTCCGGGATCCCATAGATCCCGTTCGCAAGCGCTTGGAGTCCGGCGCGGCCGAGGACTCGGATACGGCCGCGTTCCAGCTGGATCAGTGCCCGTGCTTCGAGAAGATTCAAGGCCGTCGTGACGCCCGCCCGCCGCACGCCCAACATGATGGATAAAAACTCGTGCGTGAGCGCAAGCTCATCGCCTTCGATCCGGTCATGGGCCATGAGAAGCCAACGCGCCAGCCGCTCTTCCACCTTGGCGCGTCCGTTCGCCAATGCGGTGTGGGCGCTCTGGGTCATGAAGGCGTGCGCATAGCGTAGGAAATGTTGCCGTATGGCGGGTCTTTGCTGCATCAGTTCGCGAAGGTCCGCGACCCCCAAACGCAAGCCGGCGCCGGCAACCTGCACGAACGTGTCATTGGGCGAGCGGTCGTCGCCGAGAATGATGCTGATGCCGCTCATGCCTTCCGAGCCGACAAGTCCAACTTCGATCTTGCGGTCTTTCGGGCCGCTGGCCACGACCGAAACGATCCCGCTGAAGGGAAAGCAGACATGCTTGATCGGTTTGTTGGCCGCTTCCATCACCAGGCGCAATGTCAAGGCGACAGGCTCGCCGCGCGCCTCCAATGCAGCGGCGTCGTCGGCGGAAAGCGTGGCGAGCAGATGATTGCGATCGCGGGCAGAATGCGAGTGCGCCATGAGTCTCCCGCGCAGCAAAAAGCAAGAATCGCTTTTGCGTCACCCGGGACATGCTTGGTGCTTCCGGGGAACCCGGTCTTAGACGTAAGCGCATCCTTATGCGACTGGATTTATCGTACGAAATCGCACCACACCGGCGAAAATCGTCAGTATCCATCCTAATTCGCAAGCTCAATTGATGGCAAAACAGTAATAAAGCCCGGCGCCGCCGGTGGCCACCAGATCAGGCTGGCTGCAGCCGCGGCTTGGGTGGGATGAATTCCACGAACGGTTGCCGCCGCCGGTGCGGTCGGAATGCCCAAGTTGGGCGGAGCCGGTGGTGCTGCTCGTCCAATTGTTGCAGGTGTGGTCGGCATTGTCCGTGTACGCACGGCCATCCGGTTGCGAGCCCGTCAGCATGTCGTGGGTGTTCGGCATGTCGCCGAAGCCGTTCACGACAGCGCCTTTTTCGGTGAGCGCCGATTGCTTGAAAAGGTTGCTGCCGCGTTGGGCTTCGATCAGCGTATCGCCATGCAACTCCGATTGCGTATCGGAAATCGGCTGGCCCTTGGAATTGTACCAGGGGCCGGTGCCGATGCGGTCGCGGGCGTTCACGGCCGGCTGGCCGTCCTTGGCTTGCGTGCTCAGATAGGCATGCCAGGTCTTGTTGCCGGCGCCCACGGCCGCGGCAAGCTGCTGACAATGGGCATCCGCGCCGGCCAGTCCGCCGAGATCGGCACCCTTGCCGAGGCCGACGCTGGTGACGAAGAAGCTCATCGGATGCTGCGGCGCCTGGGCTGCAAGCGCGAAAACCGAACCCAGCAGCAGAGGAATGGCGGCAAAAGCAGCTGTCTTTATTTTGGTCATATCTTATCCCTGGCGAATGGCGAAGTGGCGAGTGGCGAAGTGGCGAATAGAGGATAGCGAATGGACCATTCGCTATTCGCCATTCCCTATTTGCGATTTCAATTGGTCGCGAAGCAATAATAGAGGCCGATGCCGTGGGTACGCCGGAGGTCCGCCTGGCCACAGCCTGTCGTGCCATGCGCGGAATTCCACGAGCCATTGCCGCCGCCATTGCGGTCGGACATGCCGACCTGGGCGGCCGCGCCCTTGTTCTCGCGCAGATTGTCCGAGGTGCCCTTGGCTTCGCTCGTCCAATTGTTGCAGGTGTGATCGAGATTGTCGGTGAAGGCGCGGCCGTCGGGCATCGAGCCGGTCAGCGTCTCATGGCGGTTGGAGCCGGGATGGGCGGCCATATAATCCTCGTCCCGGTCGTTGGGCGCCTGCAAATCGTAAAGGCCCGGAACCACCGCGCCCTTCTCGGTCAAGTCGGTCACCTTGGTGATGTTGTTGCCCAGGCGCGCGAGTTCGAGCGTGTCGCCGTGCAGATGGGCGAGGTCGGAGGCGATCATGTCGCCCTTGGCATTGTACCAAGGACCGGTGCCGATACGGTCGCGGGCGTTGACCGCGGGCTGACCGGGGCGGGCCTGGGTGCTGAGATAGGCGTGCCAGGTCTTGTTGCCGGCGCCCACCGCCGCGGCGAGGTCCTGGCAATGGGCATCGGCCCCGGCGAGCCCGCCGAGATTGGCGCCATGACCAAGGCCGATGCTGGTGACGAAAAAGCTCATGGGATGGGCCTGCGCGGGCGCGGGCGGCTGCTGGGCCAGCGCGAACAAGGAGCCCGCCACCACGCACAGCGTGGATGCGCCAATCAGCAACGGAAGTCTCGTCATCGGTGGTCCTCGCCTCGAAATGACCGCAAAAGCGGGCGCAAGCTAGCAAGCCGCGGACGGGCTTTCCAGGTGCAATCATCTCCCGTCGTGGCGCAAATCAACTATTCTGCGGCGCGTAAACTTTGTGGCAGGCGGCGGGGGCGGATGGGCATTGAAATGAATTGTGGACAGCATCGCCGATTACTTCGGCGAATCTTTTCTGGCCTTGGGTCTCCTGGTCATCCCTATTCCACTGGGTTCGGATGCCTGGAATGCGGGCACTTCGGATTCGCCTTGTTGTGTCCGAAATGAGGCTTGGACGCCCCGCTGCCCTTTTCTGCCGGGTACAAATGCACTGCGCCATGGCAGCCGATACAACGCTTCACCACGCCTTTGGCCAAAGTATAGGCTTCTGGGATGCCGATTGGCACCCAGAGACCATCGCTCTTAATCTCACACTTGACCATGATCAGAATATCGCACAGTCCGGGATTGACTGATAGACAGTCGAACCACGCCACTTGACGGCGGCAGATTTCAACTGAGGCCCGATCCCGGGCAGGGTTTTACCGGGCGCCGACAGCGTCTAAGGTCTGCCCCCGCAAAAGGGAGCCGCCATGCGCCGATCCTTCCTTGCTGTTTCGCTAGGTCTGTCGCTCCTCGCCAGTGCCGCGCTTTCCCGCGACGGGCAAGCAGCGTCTGCGGTCCTTGCGCTTCCCGACCTCACGTCTTTTGTGTTGATGCGCACGCCGGCGGGTGCTGCGCCGGTCGCGGTCAGCGTCGATCAGGCCGCGGACGCGCTGAAGGATTACGACGTGATCTTCCTTGGCGAGTGGCATGACCATGCCGGCAATCATCTGGCCGAGATGGCGCTGTTCCGCGCGCTGCAGGCAAGAACGCCCAATCTGGCGCTTTCGATGGAGATGTTCGAACGCGACGTGCAGCCGGTGGTGGACGATTACATGGCCGGGCGTATCGGTGAGGATGCCTTGCGCAGCCGCGGCCGCGCCTGGGGCAATTATGCCGAAAGCTATCGCCCGCTGGTGGAATTCGCCAAGGACCACGGGCTGCCGGTGATCGCCGCCAACGCACCGGCCAGCGTGGTGCGCTGTGTCGGGCTGGAGGGACCGGAATACCTCGCGCGCATGCCGGCGGACAAACGCAATTGGGCGGCGGCGGAATTGCATCTCGATGATGGTCCGTACAAGGACAAGTTCCTGCGTTTCCTGGCGGAGGACGGCGCCCATGGCGAAGACGCAAACCGCACCGAGGCCCAGAAGAAGGAGGCCGCCGACCGCAGCTTCGCCTCGCAGGTGACGCGCGACGACACCATGGCCGAGTCGATTCTCCTGTTCCGGCAGACGAATCCCGCCCGCAAAATCGTGCATCTGACCGGCGCCTTCCATGCCGAAGGCGGGCTCGGCACCGTGGAGCGGCTGCGTATGCGCGCGCCCGCGCTGAAAATCGCCGTGGTCGTGCCGGTGGAGGCGGAAGATCCCCAAAGGCCCAGCGTCGCGGCGGACGACGCCAAGGGGGCCAATTTCGCCTTTCTGCTTAAGGCCCCGCCCAAGGAATATGTGAACGACGCGGAAAAACAGGCCGCCGAAGCCGGAATGCGGGCAAATTTCCGCAGCGCGAGCCGCTGTACCCTGTGACCGCCCGGGCATTTTGTGCCAAACTGCGCGCCTCGTGGAGGATTAGAGAGGGAATTCTATGCGCCTGCTGAGTTTCATTCCGGCGGTGATGGCACTGTTCATTTCAAGCGCCGCATCCGCACAAGCCTGGGAAGAATACGTCAACCGTGGCGACTTCTTCACCGTCAATTTCCCCGGCGATCCCACCGTTCAGGAGATCACCTACAAGACGGCCAAGGGCACATCGCTCCCGGCGCATCTCTACACCGCGACGGACGCGCGCGGCCGCTACACCATGACGGTGGTGGACTACAGCTCCGCTTCGAAGGATGAACTTGCCAGCGCCGTGGACGAAGCCGTGAAGGCCATCCGCGCCAAGGGCACGCCGAAATACGATGCCGTCAACATGCTGGACATGCACCGCAGCTGGCGCATCACCGTGGAAACCCCGGACAAGCGCCGTCTGCTGGGCGAGGTCCTCACCGCGGACAACAAGCACCTTTACATCTCGCAAGCCGATACGGCGCTGAACGTGCCGCCGCCGGCGCAATTCTCCGTTTCGCTGCAGATCCTGGACGCCAATGGCGTGCGCATCCGCAACAAGGAAGTGAAGGGCGAGACCCCCGACGAAGTGGTGCCGGTGACCGAACAGGCCCGCATCATCGACACGGCGGAGATGCTGAAACAGGTTGTGGGCAATTGGAAGGCGCCCGGCGGCAGTTGCGACAACGCCTTCCTGAAAGCGCAGACGCGGGCCAAGACGGTGCGCGGCGAGGAAGCGCTGAACGGCACGGTCACCAATTCCGGAATGGTGATCGAAGGCCTGTTGATCATCAATGGGCCGCGCGTGGGTCAGATCGTCAACGCCAAGACCGACAAGGTGATTTTCATCTTCGACCCGAAGGGCGACAAGATGGACATTTCCGCGCTTGGCCCGCCCGCTCTCGGCTGGCCGGACGTTACGCTGGATTTCTGCCCGGGCACGCGCAAATTATAAAAGCGGTCCGGCCGATGGAATGATGGGAGCCCGGTGCGAGCCGGGCTCCCATGGCATATGAGAGAGCCCGGGAGGGAGCGTTTCCAATGTCCAAGCTTTCCTATCTGTCCGCTGCGGCGGGGCTTTTGTGCTTCGGCGCGGCGCTGGCCGCCGACAGGACGGCAGACGACGCGCCCCCGCCCAATTTCAATCCGGATGGGTTCACCGCCTGGGCGGCGGACCGTCCGGCGAGCGACGATTTCCTGCCCCACGACAAATCGGCGGGTCCGGGGCCGGTCGAATCCGATCCTGCGCATCCCTATGTTCCCAATGGCGACGGGATTCAGTCCACCTATCGGGTGGCCGATCTCACCAATCCGATTCTGAAACCCTGGGTCGTCGCCCAGATGAAAAAGACCAATGACGACGTGCTGGCGGGCAAGGTGCCCTTCATCGCGCGCGAACGCTGCTGGCCGGGCGGCGTGCCGGCCTATGATATCTACAATCGCGGCCAGCCGGTTCACATCCTGCAGACGAAGAACGAAGTCGTGATGATCAACGAGCTCTTCGCCTCCACGCGGCACATCTATCTGAACGTGCCGCATTCGAAGAATCCGAAACCGTCCTGGTACGGAGAATCCGTCGGGCATTACGAGGGCGATACGCTGGTGGTCGATACCATCGGCCAGACCGACCGGACCTTCGTCGACAATTACCGCACGCCGCACACGAAGGACCTTCATGTGGTCGAGCGCTTCCGCATGATCAATGACGGCAAGTCGCTGGAGGTGAACATCAGGGTCGAGGACCCGGGCGCCTTCAACATGCCGTGGACGGCGCGCTCCACCTGGCGGCGCGTGCATCCGGGCATGCTGATCGAGGATTTGTGCGAGCCGAACAATGATTTCTATTTCGGCTATGAGGTCGCGCCGCTGCCGGTGGACAACCACCCGGCGTTTTGAAAACTCAAATCCACCCTCCCCTTGCGGCGGGTCGATCTGACTGAGCGGCGCGAAGCCGCGAAGCCAGATCGGGGAGGGGAAGTTTTCGTCTCCCCTCCCCGAATTTCTCGCTGCGCTCGAAATTGCGGCCCTCCCTCAAGGGGGGGCGGATTTTCTATCCCCCGACGGGTTTGAATTTGTGCACGCGGCGGCCGCGATTTTCGGCGATGTAGACATTGCCCTTCGAATCCACCGCGATGCCATGGGGCTGGTTCAATTCGCCCGCGAAGCTGCCGGCGCGTCCAAAGCTGCCCAATATCTTGCCGCTTTGCCGGTCGATGATCTCGATCTCGGAATTGTTCTGGTTGATGTCGAAGATCAGCTTCTGCTGGGCATCGGGCGAGAAATCGATCGCCACCGCCGAGCCGCCGGTTTCCTTGGGCTTGCCGCCCTTGGGCGGGGTGACCGGCGTCCATGGCACCGCAATCGTCTTCTGCAATTTGCCCATCTTGTCGTAGATGCGGATGCCCGAGCCCAGCCGGTTGCAGACATAGAGCATCCCGTCATTGGCCATGGTGAGACAATGGACGGTTTCCATATCGTCGATCACCCATTGGCGCAGGAACTTGCCGGTCTTGTCCATCACCGCGACACGGCGGTTGCTGCCGCCGCCTTCGCCGTCGGAGACATAGACATCGCCATTGCCGCGATCGACATAGATGGAAGACGGCATGAAGAATTTCGCGGCCGGTGAATTCAGCGGCTTGCCTTTTTCGGTGCCGTCGGAGGAATCCAGTTCGCCCTTCTTGCCGATGGTCAGCAGCAGCGTCTTTCCGTCATGGGTGTATTTCTGGATCATGCCGGAGGGTGCTGCCGCGACCCAGACATTGCCGTCCTTGTCGAAGTGGCAGGAATGCAGCCGCGGATCGAGCACCTTCGGATCGCCCCAGGAATTCACGACATTGCCGGCGGAATCGAACTCGATCATCTGCGGCGCAAGCTTGCCGGCGTTCAAATCGACATCCAGAACGTCCTGCCGGTTCAAGATCAGCACATGGTCCTGCGCATCGACGCACAGCCCGCCGAGCCCGCCGATGACCCATTTGTCGGGAAGCGGTTTGGGCCAGGAAAGATCGGCTTCATATTTGGGCGCGGTTTGCGCCTGCGAAGTGGTCGCGGCGGCAAGCGAAGCGGCGAAAGCGAGAGCCGCGTAAGCCCCGGCTGTGAAGATGCGCAGTCTCATTGTGGTTCCCTCCATGGGCCGAAGCGGTGCTTGACCTCTTGGACGCCAGCATGCCTCCGCCCGGGCCTGTTCCGCAATGCTGCGGTCCGGATTGCGTCGCGCAGGGGTGGCCCCGGCCTTGCCCGCCGGGACCGATTGCGGCACTCTCCGGCCCAAATTCATGACGCCAGTCCAAGAAACGCTCATCGAGAGGAAACTTCCATGAAACGCATGCTTCTTCCGCTTGTTCTGGCCGCCCTCGCGGCGCCGACAATGGCCAATGCCGACCTGCCCAAGGATGTGCAGGCGTCGATCGCGAAAATGGGTCATGTGAACGATCCGAAGACCGCGCCCTTGTTCGCGCCGTTCCATACCGGCGGCATTCCCGCGGACATCAAGGTCAGCCGCGATCTCGCCTTCGGTTCGGATGCGGCGCAGAAGGTCGACATCTTCACGGACGGAAAAGGCGCGGGCAAACCGATCCTGATCTATGTGCATGGCGGCGGTTTTACCCGCGGGGACAAGCATCGCCCCGGCGAGTTCATGTATGACAACGTGATGATCTGGGCCGTGCAGCACGGCATGGTGGCAGCCCAGACCAATTATCGCCTTGCCCCGCAGGCGAAATATCCCGCCGCGAATGACGATGTCGCGGCCGGCGTCAAATATGTCCGCGATCATGCGCGCGAATATGGCGGCGATCCGAACAAGATCTTCGTCTGGGGCCATTCCGCGGGCGCGTCGCTCGTCGCCATCATGGTCTCGCATCCCCAATTCGTGCAGGCGAGCGGCGGCAAGCTGGCGGGCGCCTTCATCACCTCGGGTCAATATGAGTTCAAGGCGCCGCATCCTTATGCGGGCGACGATCCGGCGAAAGTGGCCGAGGTGAATGCCGTCGAAGGCTTGAAGAAGACGGACATTCCGCTGTTCTTCACCCGCGCCGAATGGGATATGCCCAGCCAGATGCAGCAGGGCGATATGATCGACAAGACGCTGACCGCGGCGGGCAAGGAGCACGGCTTCCATTTGATGTCCGGCCACAATCACATGTCGCAGGTCTATTCCATCGGCACCAACGAGACGCAGCTCAGCGACCGGATGCTGGATTTCATCAAGGCGCATGCCGGCAATGCCAAATCGGCTTCGGCGCAATAAATTGTTCGGATTGTGCGTAAACGCGGCGGGCGGGGAGGATTCCCCGCCCGTTCTATTTTGAGGACGACATGGCCGAAAAGGACGACGGTTACAAACGCGAGCTGCGGGCGCTTCAGATCGAACTGGTCAAGCTGCAGCGCGATCTGATCGAATCGAGCGCGCGCGTGCTGGTGATCCTCGAGGGGCGCGACGGGGCCGGCAAAGACAGCACCATCAAACGCCTGATCGAACATATGAGCCCGCGCGAGACTCGCATCTTTGCGCCGCCCAAACCTTCGGATCGTGAAGCGGGTGAGTGGTATTTCCAGCGCTTCGTTCGCCATCTGCCGCCGGCGGGCGAGTTCATGTTCTTCAACCGTTCCTGGTACAACCGCGCCGGCGTCGAACGCGTCATGGGCTTCTGCACCGACAAGGAGCTCGAAGAGTTTTTCGACACCGTCACGGAATTCGAGAATCTGCTGGTGCGTTCAGGTCTCGAACTGCGCAAATATTATCTCGACATTTCCAAGAAGGAGCAGAAGCAGCGGCTTGCGGACCGGAAAAAGGATCCGCTGAAGGCGTGGAAGAATTCGCCCATCGATGCGGTCGCGGTGTCGAAGTGGAAGGCCTACACGCGGGCCCGCGATGAAATGCTTCAGCGCACGAGCCATGGCCTGGCGCCGTGGCGCATCGTGCAAGCCGATCATAAGAAGGCGGCGCATCTTGCGGTGATGCGCGATCTGCTCGGCAGTTTCGATTATTCCGGAAAGAAAGGCGCGCAGGTCAAGGCGGAGGACGATATCGTCTTCCTGTGGAAGCCTGGGCTCGAATGCGCCGGCCTGATGGCGCGGTAGAATCATCGCGAGCGGCATTTGTTGCCGTTCGGAACGACAAAAGGCGGAGGCTATAGCCAATGCATCCCTATATCGCGGCGGCTCTTGGTGGCGTGCTGATCGGAGTGTCCGCCGTGATGCTGATGACACTTTCCGGGCGCATTGCCGGCATCAGCGGAATCGTCGGCGGATTGCTGCCGCCGAAGCCCGTCGCCGACCGCACCTGGCGGATCGCGTTCATATTGGGTCTTGTCGCGGCGCCGGTAATCCTTGGTCTGGTCAGCGGCGACGACCAGATCGGAGCACCGACCGTTGGCACACCGACATTGACTATTGCCGGTCTTCTGGTCGGCGCGGGCACGGCCTATGGCGGCGGCTGCACATCGGGCCATGGCATCTGTGGTATTTCGCGGCTGTCACTGCGCTCCGTTGCGGCGGTCGGCATTTTCATGGCGACGGCCATCGTCACGCTGTTTCTCGTTCGCCATGTGGGAGGCTGAGCGATGCGCGAAATCGCCGCCGGGTTGATCACCGGCCTTCTTTTCGGGTTGGGCCTGTGTCTGTCGGGAATGACAAACCCCGCTGTGGTGCAAGGCTTTCTCGACATTGCCGGCGATTGGAATCCCGCGCTGGTTTTCGTCATGGCCGCCGGGGTGACGGTGACGTTCCTCGGTTATCGCCTGTTGGTGCCCAAGAGCCGTCCGCTGTGGGCGGCAAATTTCTCGCTGCCCACCGCCACCGCCGTTGACGCGCCTTTGCTGCTGGGTGCCGCAATATTCGGGGTTGGCTGGGGATTGGCCGGTTACTGCCCGGGGCCTGCGGTGGTTTCGCTCGCCTCGCATCGCCCCGGTGTCATCATCTTCGTGATCGCGATGCTCGCCGGCATGATCTTCGTACGGTGGCTGCGGAACGCGTCCTGGGTTACGATGAACGCTCAGGCTGCGGAAGAAAAGCCATGACCGCCGATGCAAGAACATTGCTGCGCGACAGCCCGATGGGCCTGTTTCAGATCGTCATTGTGGTGCTCTGCACACTTCTGAACATGATCGACGGCTTCGATGTGCTGGCGATTTCCTTTACCGCGCCGGTGATCGCGAAAGAATGGGGCGTCAATCCCGCCACGCTCGGCATTCTGTTGTCGGCGGGGCTTGCCGGCATGGCGTTGGGTTCACTCGCGCTTTCGCCTTTGGCCGACATCATCGGCCGCCGGACGGTGGTCGTACTTTCCACCGCAATCATCAGCATCGGCATGCTGGGCGCCGCAGCAACATCGAATGTGTGGGAGCTCGCGGGCTTGCGTTTTCTGACGGGGCTCGGCATTGGCGGCGTGCTGTCCAGCGGCAACACGCTGCTCTCCGAATACGCGTCCGAGCGCTGGCGCGATTTGTCCATTTCGGCGATGGTGGTCGGCTATTCGGTGGGCGCCATCATTGGCGGTTCGATCTCGGCCTATTTGATTGCGGCGTTCGGATGGCGCGCGGCGTTCATTTTCGGCGGACTGTGTTCCACGGTTCTGCTGCCGGTCCTGCTTTATCTGCCGGAATCGATCGATTTTCTGCTCGCGCATCGGCGCCCGGACACGCTGGCACGCGTGAACGCGGTGATGCGCCGCTTGGGCCATGCGCCGATGACCGCATTGCCGGAAGCCACCGCGGACGAGAAGGCGACACGGGCGGTGATCGGGGTGTTCGAAGGCCGCTTCCTGAAAGGCACGCTGCTCATCTGCCTCAGCTTCTTCATGCTCATGCTGAGCTTTTATTTCGTCCTGTCCTGGACGCCCAAGAATATGGTCGATCTTGGCTTCACGGTGCAGCAGGGCATTTTCGCTTCGGTGCTGCTCAATCTCGGCGGCATTCTGGGCGGGCTGGCCTTTGGGTATTTCGCGGGCAAATCGCAGGCGCGGAAATTGGCGCCCTTTATGTTCGTCGCGCTCTATATCGCCATTGTCGGTTATGGCGCGCTGCATTCCGGGCTTGTGCCCATGATGAGCGGCGCTTTTATCGCCGGGTTCTTTTTGATCGGCTGCATGGCAAGTCTTTATGCCATCGTGCCCAGGATATATCCGGCCAGTGTGCGCAACACCGGGACCGGCCTGGCCATCGGCTTTGGCCGGCTTGGGGCGGTCATCGGCCCCTATCTTGGCGGGCTCCTGATCGGCGCCGGCTGGCAGCGGCTGGCCTATTATTCGGTGCTCGCGATTCCGGTTCTGATCTCGGCCGTGGCGGTGCGGCGCATCCCCTTCTTTGGCGAACGCGCGGCCGGGGAAAACTCCGTTCGGGGTCGCGAAACCCTGCGGCCCGCGGAATAGAGTCCGGCGTCGCTGTCGCCGCGCGATTGTGGTAATCCTCCTCTGCGAAAAATGTGGGGGAGGAACTCATGCGCAAATCTCATCTGGTATTGGCGGCGGCTTTGCTGGGCTGCGTTGCGGGCGTCGAATTGAGCCGGCAGAGCTCGGCCATCGAGGCGACGCCTCGGCCCGGCGTCGGCTTTGCCGCCATTCCTGGCGCGGTCGGAGGGCAGGATATGTTCGGCCCCTATGACATCG
>DATARE010000463.1:0-1618 GCA_036264295.1 Micropepsaceae bacterium
TATGCTTGATATGCTCGAGCGAGCCCGTCGCCCCGAAGCGCTTAATGCGCCAGGATTAGGCTTTCACAGATTGAAAGGGAACCGTGGCGACACCTATTCCGTATGGATCAGTGGCAATTGGCGGTTGACTTACAAATGGGACGGTGAAGGGGCTGTCGATGTGAATGTGGAGGATTATCATTGATGAACAGGATTCCAACGCATCCCGGTGCAGTTTTGCGTGAAGATGTGTTTCCCGCGCTCAAAATGTCCAAAACGAAAATCGCAGCAGCACTCGGGATTTCACGTTCGATGCTTTATGCGATCCTGGCCGAAGACGTACCGATCACGCCGAATATTGCGCTGCGACTCGGAAAATTCCTCGGCAATGGGGCGGAAATATGGATGGACATGCAGGTCGCGCGCGATTTGGCGGTAACGGCCCGCGATATGAAACGCGAACTCGACGCCGTTCGCAAAGCTGCGGCATAGCCGCTAGCCTTAACTAACCCGCTCGCGTCTTTGCGGCGGTGGCGAAACGGTCGAAGAGATAATGCGAATCCATCGGACCCGGTGACGCCTCGGGATGATACTGCACCGAGAAGATGGGCCGGTCTTCGACGCGAATGCCGCAATTGGTGCCGT
The DNA here is from genome assembly GCA_036264295.1 of Micropepsaceae bacterium. Classification (GTDB taxonomy): domain Bacteria; phylum Pseudomonadota; class Alphaproteobacteria; order Micropepsales; family Micropepsaceae; genus CAIYRG01. The sequence goes on from DATARE010000463.1 coordinate 625, forward strand.
CGAACAAGGAGACGTGGGTTTCCTTCACGCCCTTGGGCAGACTTTCGCGATCCACCGTGAAGCCGTGATTCATCGACACGATCTCGACCTTGCCGGTTTCCAGATCCTTCACCGGATGGTTCGCGCCGTGGTGGCCTTGCGCCATCTTGCGCGTCTGCCCCCCGAGTGCCAGCCCCAGCATCTGATGGCCCAGACAAATGCCGAACACGGGCATGTTCGAATCGATCAGTCCACGGATCATGGGAATGGCATATTCGCCGGTCGCTGCCGGATCGCCCGGGCCGTTGGAGAGCAGCACGCCGTGCGGGGCATGGCGCATCACGTCTTCGGCGGTGGATTGCGCCGGCAGCACCACGATCTCCGCGCCCGAGCCCGCGAGCAGCCGCAAGATGTTCCGCTTCACGCCGAAATCGACCACCACTGCGCGCCAGCTCGGCGCGGTCTGCTTGCCGTAGCCTTCGTTCCAGCGCCAGGGCGTCTCGTCCCAGGTGAACATCTGCCGGCAGGTTACTTCCTTGGCGAGGTCGAGGCCCACGAGGCCGGGAAATTCCTTGGCCTGCGCCCTCAATCCGGCAAGGTCGAAGCGCCCGTCCGCACTGTGCGCGATCACGCCGTGGGGCATGCCGCTTTCGCGGATCCGCGCGGTCAGCCGCCGCGTGTCGATGCCGCAAAGGCCGGGAATGTTGTGCCGCTTCAGCCAGCGGTCGAGCGTCATCAGGGCGCGGTAATTGGACGGGGCCTCGGCATGGGCGCGCACGATCAGCCCGCGCACGGCCGGCGTGATGGATTCGATATCTTCTTCATTGGCCCCGACAATCCCGATATGCGGAAAGGTGAAGGCGATGATCTGCCCGGCGTAAGAGGGATCGGCCAGGATTTCCTGATAGCCGGTCATCGCCGTGTTGAAGCAAACCTCGCCCACCGCCTTGGTGGCGGCGCCAAAGGCCTGGCCCTCGAAAACCGTGCCGTCGGCCAGCACCAGAACGCCGCTCGC
>DATARE010000494.1:0-8794 GCA_036264295.1 Micropepsaceae bacterium
CTGGTCGCGCGCGGTGTTTGCACAAGGCACCGTGAAGGAGACGGTGGGCAATGTGAACATTCCCGTCGTTTGCGCAGGACAGCTGGTCAGCCCCGGCGATCTCATCGTGGCCGACGATGACGGCGTGGTTGTGGTGCGCCGCAAGGAAGCCGCCAATGTGCTGCAAATGAGCCGCGAGCGCGAAGAAAAAGAAGCGAAAAGCCGCCAACGCTATCTGCGCGGCGAATTGAGCTTGGACGTCAACAATATGCGCGCCAAGCTGGCGGAAAAAGGTCTGAAATATCTCGACAATCCGCCTGAGGATTGATCGTGGCGACGCTTTCGCGCGTTGCGCTGATCGGGTTCGGCGAAGTCGGCCAGACGCTGGGTGCCGATCTTTTGGCGGCCGGCGCGGCCGTTTCGGCGTTCGATGTCCTGTTCGCGAAATCCGATAGCGCGCCGGCGCTGGCGCTTTCGCGTATCGCGGTTCGTCCTGCGTCAAACGTACACGATGCCGTCAGAGATGCCGAGCTTGTCATCGCGGCGGTGACGGCGGCATCCGATTTGGAGGCTGCGCAATCGGTCGCGCCCCATCTGGCGCGCGGGGCGTTTTATGTTGACGTGAATTCCGTGTCGCCTGCCATGAAGCGAGCTTGCGCTCAGAGTATCGAAGCCGCCGGAGGACGTTATGTCGAAGCTGCGGTGATGACGCCCATTGCGCCCAAACGCATCGGCTCGTCGATGCTCCTCGGGGGGCCCCATGCCGAGGCCTTTCTGGAAGCCGCGCGGCCGCTTGGTTTCGCCGGCATCAAGCCGTTCTCGCCCATTATCGGTCAGGCCTCTGCCACGAAGATGTGCCGCAGCGTCATCATCAAAGGCACCGAAGCATTGCTGACCGAATCCATGCTGGCGGCGCGCCATTACGGTGTGGAAAAAACCGTGCTGGATTCGTTGTCTGACCTGTTGCCGGCGGGGGATTGGAACAAGATCGCCCGCTATTTCATCTCGCGTTCGCTGGAACATGGCACGCGCCGCGCCGAGGAAATGCGCGAATCGGCCAAGACGGTTGCCGAAGCCGGCCTCGAACCGCTGATGGCGCTGGCAACCGCGGAACGCGAGGATTGGGCCGCCGGGCACAAAGATGCGCTGAAATACATGGACGATCTGGGTGCCATGCTGGATGCGATCCGCAAGGACATCGACACGAACGCGGCGGGATCTTCAAACGCGGCGGAATAGAACGAGGGGAAATGCATGATCATCGACTGCCACGGCCATTACACGACCGAACCAAAACCGCTGATGGATTTCCGCCAGAAACAAACGGCGGCAGTGAAGGACCATACCGCCGCGCCCTCACCGGCATCCGTCAAGATCAGCGACGATGACTTCCGCGCCAGCGTCGAAGGCAATCAGCTGCGAATCCAGCGCGAGCGGGGCACCGATCTGACGCTGTTCAGCCCGCGTGCATCCGGCATGGGTCACCATATCGGCGATGCGACGACGAGCCTGGAATGGTCACGGCTGTCCAACGATTGCATCCACCGGGTCTGCACGCTGTTCCCCAACAATTTCATCGGCGTTTGCCAATTGCCGCAAAGCCCGGGCGTATCGCCGGAAAATTGCATTCCGGAGCTGGAACGCTGCATCAATGAGCTGGGTTTTGTCGGCTGCAACCTCAACCCGGATCCGTCGGGTGGACATTGGACCGCGCCGCCTCTGACCGACCGCTATTGGTACAAACTGTATGAAAAGCTCTGCGAGCTGAACGTGCCCGCGATGGTGCATGTCAGCATGTCGTGCAATCCTAATTTCCACACGACCGGCGCGCATTACATCAATGCCGACACCACCGCTTTCATGCAGTTCATTCAGGGCGATCTGTTCAAGGATTTCCCGGAGCTGAAGCTGATCGTTCCCCATGGCGGGGGTGCCGTGCCCTATCATTGGGGCCGCTATCGCGGGCTGGCGCAGAATCTCAATCGTCCGCCGCTGGATGAAATGATGCGCAACAATGTCTTCTTCGACACCTGTGTCTATCACCAGCCGGGTATCGATCTGCTGACGAAATTGGTCTCCGCGGACAACATCCTTTTCGCATCCGAAATGCTGGGTGCGGTGAAGGGCGACGATCCCACGACCGGCAAGCCCTATGACGATACCAAGCGCTATGTCGAGGCCACGGCTCTGTCTGCGGCCGATAAGCAAAAGATCTTCGAAGGCAATGCGCGGAAGGTTTTCCCGCGGCTCGGGGCGAAGCTCGACAAAATCGCCGCAGCGCGGAAATAGGCAATGCGCCTGGCGCGCCAGCTCTGGTTTCAGGTGCTTGTGGCGATGGCCGCGGGCGCGCTGCTGGGCTATGCGCGTCCGGATTTTGGCGCCGAGATGCAGCCGCTGGGCGATCTGTTCGTCAATCTCATCCGCATGATCATTGGTCCGGTGATCTTCTGCACGGTGGTTCACGGCATCGCCTCGATGAACGATATGAAGCGGGTGGGGCGCGTGGCCTTGAAGGCGCTGATCTGGTTCGAAGGCATCACGCTGGCCGCACTCGTGTTCGCACTCGTGGCGGTCAACCTGTGGCAACCGGGCGTGGGCATGAATATCGACCCGGCGGCGCTGGACGCCAATTCGGTCCGCACCTACACCGCGGCGGCGCAGCACCAGACATTCAGCGAATTCCTGCTGCATATCGTGCCATCGACGGCGGTCTCGGCCTTCGTGCAAGGCGATGTGCTGCAGGTGCTATTCGTTTCGGTCCTCTTTGCCTTTGCGCTCGCACTGGTGGGCGAACCGGCAAAGCCGGTGCTCGATCTCATCGGCCGTTTGTCCCAGATCTTCTTCCGGATTGTGGGTCTGATCATGTGGGTGGCGCCGTTGGGCGCCTTCGGCGCGATAGCCTTCACAGTGGGCCGTTTCGGTGCATCTTCGCTCCTCTCGCTAGGCGCGCTGATCGTCGAATTCTATGTAGTGTGCCTGCTTTTCGTGCTGATCGTGTTCGGTGCGATCGCGCGCAGCATGGGTGTGAGCCTGTTCCGCCTGCTCAATTACATCCGCGAGGAATTGCTGATCGTGGCGGCCACCACGTCGTCGGAGACGGTGCTGCCGCGCCTGGTGCAAAAGCTTCAGATGCTGGGCTGCGAGGAATCCGTGGTGGGGCTGGTCATCCCAACCGGCTATTCCTTCAATCTGGATGGAACCTGTCTCTATCTCGCGACCGCCGCTGTGTTCCTGGCCCAGGCGACGAACACGCCCCTCAGTCTGGAGCAACAGCTTATCCTGATTGCTGTCGCGCTTTTGACATCAAAAGGTGCAGCCGGCGTGGCCGGTGCTGCGTTCGTCGTGCTGGCGGGAACCATCGCCTCGGTCGGGTCCATTCCTGTCGCCAGCATCGCGCTGGTGTTGGGCATTCACAGATTGCTCGCGGAAGCTTTGACCTTCGTCAATGTGGTGGGCAATTGTATCGCCACGATAGTGGTCGCCAAATGGGATCGTGCCCTGGATAGCCAAAGACTATACGCACATATCGGTCTGACGGCGCCCTGGACGGTGCCTTCGCCCAAACCGGCGGAATGATGAACAAGAACAGGATAGTGTTTTGAAACAGAATACCAACCCGCCTTACATCCCGTTTCATCCCAACCCGTCCCGCCCGCACTTCAAAGCGCCGGCCGGTGCGGTGGATGCGCATTGTCACGTGTTCGGGCCGGCCGCGAAATTTCCTTACGCGGCGGAGCGCAAATACACCCCCGTCGATGCGCCCAAGGAAAAATTGTTCGCGTTGCGCGATTTCCTTGGCTTCGACAAGAATGTCATCGTCCAGGCAAGCTGCCACGGCACGGACAATTCGGCCTTGATCGACGCCCTGACGCATTCGGACGGCAAGGCCAAAGGCGTTGCGGTCATCGGTGAAAATGTCACGGACGGCGAGTTGAAAGCGATGAACGATGCCGGCGTTAAAGGTGTGCGCTTCAATTTCGTCAAGCGATTGGTGGATTTCACGCCGCGCGATGTGCTGGAACGGATTGCCGCGCGCATAGCGCCCTTGGGCTGGCACATTGTGGTCTATTTCGAAATGCCCGATCTGCCGGAGCTCGCGGATTTCTTCACGGCGCTGCCGACCATTGTCGTGGTCGATCATATGGGGCGGCCCAATGTGAAAAAGGGTGTGGATCATCCGGAGTTCCAGAATTACCTGCGTATGCTCGACAAGCACGGCAACATGTGGACAAAGGTTTCGTGTCCCGAACGGTTGACCGAAGCTGGTCCGCCCTATGACGATGTGGTGCCGTTTGCGCGTGCGCTGGTCGAGGGCTTTCCCGACCGCGTGCTGTGGGGCACCGATTGGCCGCACCCCAACATGCCGGTGGAAGCGCCCGATGACGGCGTTCTCGTCGACGTGATTCCGAAAATCGCGACGACGCCGCCATTGCAACGCAAGCTGCTGGTGGATAATCCGATGCGGCTCTATTGGGCGTGAGAAAAGACGATGGCGCTACCCAACCAATATGACGATATTCCCGGTACCGTGGTGTTCGACGCCGAACAAGCGCGGCGCGGCTATCATTTGAACATGTTCTGCATGTCGCTGATGAAGGCGGAAAATCGCGCCGCGTTCAAAGCCGACGAGCGCGGCTATCTCGACAAATACCCGATGACCGAAGCGCAGAAGCAGAGCATCCTGAAACGCGACTGGAACGGCATGCTGCAGCTCGGCGGAAACATCTATTTCACCGCCAAACTTGCCGCCACCGACGGTCTGTCGTTCCAGCAGATTGCCGCGATCATGACCGGTTCGACCCAGGCGGACTACGCGGACATGATGATCAAGGGCGGCCGTTCGCCGGATGGAAACCGCAGCAAATCGGAATGGAAAAACCGTGGCTAAAATCATCGCCGGCGTCGCGACCTCCCATATCCCCGCCGTAGGCGCCGCCCTCGACAATGGCAAGACCAAAGAACCCTATTGGCGCCCCGTGTTCGAAGGCTTCGAACGCTCCAAGGAATGGATCGCCAAGGTCAAACCGGATGTGTGCATCGTGGTCTACAACGATCACGCTTCGGCCTTCTCGCTCGATCTGGTTCCGACCTTCGCGCTCGGTTGCGCGGCAGAATTTCCTATTGCCGATGAAGGGTGGGGGCCGCGCCCTGTTCCCCCCGTGAAGGGGCATCCGGAACTCGCCTGGCATATCGTGCAATCGGTTGTGCTGGATGAATTCGATCTCACCATCGTCAATAAGATGGATGTCGATCACGGATTGACCGTGCCGCTGTCGCTGATGTTCGGCCAGCCATCGGAATGGCCGTGTCCGATCGTTCCGCTCTGCGTGAATGTCGTGGTCTATCCGGTGCCGACGGGGCATCGCTGCTACATGCTGGGCAAGGCGATCCGCAAGGCGGTGGAATCCTTCGACCGCGATTTGCGCGTGGTGATTTTCGGCACTGGCGGTATGTCGCATCAATTGCAGGGGCCGCGTGCGGGATTGATCAACAAGGAATTCGACAAACGCTTTCTCGACAATTTGACACGCGATCCGCAAGCGTTGGTCCGCATTCCGCATTTTGAATATTTGCGGGACACGGGCTCTGAGGGTATCGAGATGGTGATGTGGCTCATCATGCGCGGTGCGCTGAACGACGACATAGAGGAAGTGTACCGTTTCTACCATGTGCCAGCGTCGAACACCGCGCTCGGGCATATCATCCTGGAAAACAAAAGCTGAGAGGGCGTCAATGAAGATTTGCGTGGCCGGCCAATGGGCCTTCGGTCAGAAACATCTGGACGCGTTGAAGCGTATTCCCGATGTCGAAATCGTGTCGCTGATCGGCGGCAATCCCAAAGGCACGGAAGAAATCGCCGCCAAATACGGCATTAAACATTGGGGCAATGATCTTGCCGAAGGCATCGCGCGCGCCGACGCGGTGATCCTGGCGACCCCGACCCAGATGCATCGCCAGCAGGGCGAGCAGGTGATGCGCGCCGGCAAGCATGTGCTGATCGAGATTCCCATTGCCGACAATGTGGAAGATTCGGAAAGCCTCGCGAAGATTGCCAAGGAAACCGGCGTCGTTGCCATGGCCGGACATGTGCGCCGCTTCAATCCGAGTCACCAATTCGTGCATCGCCGCATTACGAAGGGCGAACTCGCCATTCAGCAGATGGATGTGCAGACCTATTTCTTCCGCCGTACCAACATGAATGCCGCCGGAAAGCCGCGGAGTTGGACCGACCATCTGTTGTGGCATCACGCCTGCCACACCGTCGATCTGTTCCATTATCAGACCGGCGAAACCGCAAATGAATGTTTTGCAGTGCAGGGGCCGCGTCACCCAACGCTCGGCATTGCCATGGATATGGGAATTCTGTTGAAAGTTCCGTCGGGGGCGGTTCTCACGCTCTCGCTGTCATTCAACAATGACGGGCCGATCGGCTCCTTCTTCCGCTATATTTGCGACAACGCCACCTACAAGGCCTATTACGACGATCTCTCCGATGGCAAGGATAACAAGATCGATCTTTCCAAAGTCGACGTGTCGATGGATGGGATTGAATTGGAAGACCGCGAATTCATCGCCGCCATCAAGGAGAAGCGCGAGCCCAATTCGAGTCTGGCACAAGTGCTTCCTTGCATGCGCGTGCTGGGCCAGCTGGAAAACATCATCGATCCCAAACGCGAATGCGTGATGTAATTTCCTGATGCTTCGACAGGCTGACCAGGTAGTGTCCTCATCCTGAGCATGTCGAAGGATGAGCTTTCCGAAGGATGAGATTGTAGAAGCATCCAGGGTCCATCATGCACACGCGTAAAATCGGTCCGTTCGACGTCTCTGCTATCGGCCTCGGCTGCATGGTGCTGTCGCATGCCTATGGCAATCCGCCCGATCCCAAGATGGCGGGCGAGGTGCTGCTGAAAGCGCTGGACCTCGGCTATACCCATTTCGACACGGCGACGCTTTACGGCTTCGGTGCCAATGAAACGCTGCTCGGCAACACGCTGAAGCACCGCCGCAGGGATTTCATGCTCGCCAGCAAATGCGGCATGTTCCGCGGCGCATCCGGCGGCAAAGAAATCGACGGACACCCGGCGGTGCTTAGGCAAAATCTGGAAGACAGCCTGAAGCGGCTGCAGACCGATGTCATCGACCTTTATTACCTGCATCGCTGGGATAAGCGTGTTCCCATCGAAGACAGCATCGGTGCCATGGCCGAGATGGTGAAGTCGGGAAAGGTTCGATCCATTGGTCTGTCCGAGGTTTCGGCCCCTACGCTGCGCAAGGCCCATGCCGTGCATCCAATCGCTGCTATGCAAAGCGAATATTCGCTTTGGACACGCAATCCGGAAATCGCCGTCTTGGATGCATGCCGCGAACTTGGCGTCGCGTTTGTCGCGTTCAGCCCGTTGGCGCGCGGGTTTCTGACGGGCGATTTGCGCGATCCCACGTCGCTCCCGCCCAAGGATATCCGCCTTGCGATGCCGCGGTTTCAGCCGGCGCATTATCCCACAAATCTGAAATTGCTGGACGGCTTCGCGGTCCTGGCGCGCGAGAACGATTGCACCATGGCGCAATTGGCGCTGGCCTGGTTGCTGGCGAAGGCGCCCCATATCATCCCGATTCCGGCAACCACCCGGCTTGACCATCTGGCGGAAAACGCCGGTGCGGCCGATATTCGACTTCAGCCGGGCGCGATGGCGCGGATGGACGCGCTCATCAATGGCGCCACCGTCAGCGGCCCACGCTACAATGCCGCGCAGCTTCCCGAAATCGATACGGAAGGGGATTGAGGTGGATGGGTCCAGACTGAAGATTTTCGTCGACACGCTCTGGGACAAAAAGATTGTCCCGTCGCTGGTCGATTACATTCGCATCCCGAACAAATCCCCCGGCTTCGACAAGGATTGGGTTGCGCACGGCTTCATGGATGAAGCCGTCACGCTGATGGAAACATGGGCGCGGGCGCAAATCGCGCACATTTCGGGCGCGACGCTGGAGGTGGTGCGGCTGCCCGGCCGGACGCCGGTGATCTTGATCGAAATTCCGGGCGAAGGCGATGAGCCGGTTTTGCTGTACGGCCATCTCGACAAACAACCGGAATTCACCGGCTGGTCGGAAGGGCTGGGCCCGTGGACGCCGGTGTTGAAAGGGGATCGCCTTTATGGCCGCGGCGGCGCCGATGACGGCTATGCCATGTATGGCGCGCTTGCCGCCATTCTGGCGCTGCACGATCAGAATGTGCCGCATGCCCGGTGCGTGGTTCTGATCGAAGCCTGTGAGGAATCGGGAAGCTATGATCTGCCATTTTATGTCGATCACCTGGCGGAACGGATCGGCAGCCCCGGCCTTGTGATCTGTCTGGATTCGGGCTGCGGCGATTATGAGCGGCTCTGGCTGACCACTTCGTTGCGTGGCACCGGCATCGGCCGGCTGACGGTCCGTGTACTGACCGAAGGCGTGCATTCGGGCGACGCGTCCGGCATCGTGCCTTCGAGTTTTCGTATCGCGCGGATGCTGCTGTCGCGGCTCGAGGATGAGAACACCGGTACGGTTTTGCCGCGCGGATTGTACGTCGATATCCCGCCCTCCCGCGTGACGCAGGCGAAGACGGCTGCTGCTGTATTGGGCAACGCCGTGTATTCGAAATTTCCCTTCGCGGGTTCCACGCGCCCCATGGCGGAGGATCCCGCCGAGATGATTCTCAACCGCACTTGGCGGCCTCAGCTGGCGGTGATTGGCGCGGAGGGCATGCCCACGCCGGCCAATGCCGGCGCGGTGCTGCTGCCGTTCACCACGCTGAAGCTTTCGATGCGCCTGCCTC
>DATARE010000518.1:0-8763 GCA_036264295.1 Micropepsaceae bacterium
GCGAGCGGACTCGAGCTGCCGGCGGCGGTGATCGTCGAGACGGTCCAGGTTCATGGCGGCGTGCATGTTGCCTCGGTCGCGTGGCTCAAGGAACTTGAGAAACTGTGCCGCGAATTCGAGATTTTGTTGATCGTGGACGAGACCCATACGGGATGTGGCCGCGTGGGACCTTATTTCAGTTTCGAAATCGCCGGCCTTGATCCCGATATGGTGGTGGTGCCGAACGCCATCGGCGGCGGGCTGCCAATGTCCGTGCTTCTCTTGCGCCCCGAACTCGATTTTTGGCGGCCCGGCGAACAGGTGGGAACGTTTCAGGGCGACAGTCTCGCCTTTGTGGCGGCGACGGAGCTTTTGTCGCAATGGAGCGATGCGCGTTCCAAAACCGTTGAGCGCTATTCCGCGATGTTGGCCCAGGAATTATCGGCATTCGCGATCCGCTTTCCCAACCGCGCCGTTGGCGTAAGGGGAAAGGGCATGATCTGGGGCGTGGATTTGGGACGTCCCGGATCGGCGGCTGTCGTTTCGGCATGGGCGTTGGAGCGCGGTCTCATTGTCGAACCCGCGCGTTTGCGCGATGAGGTTTTGCTTGTGCTTCCTGCGTTGACGATCGACGAATCGATTCTGCGAGAGGGTCTGTCGCGTCTCGCTCAGGTTGTGTCCGCCTTCCTGAGTCACGATTAAAACTGCCGACAAAAAACGCTGCGGACCTGCGCCTTTGCAATTTCATGCAAGACGCATCAATCGGTCATAAAAGCTCAACGTGTTTTCGCTCGAATGCCCCAAGCAAAATTTCCGTTCATCGCGTGAGGGGTCGTCGATGTCACTGCTGCAAAAAGCAGACACACTAAAATATTCTGCCTCGCTCTTTAAATTTGAAGCCAATGGGAAGATCATCGCACAATCCGAAAACGCCAGCAATTTCAGCGCCAAGCGGGTTTTCGATATCGTAGGGGCAAGTCTGCTGCTGGCGCTGTGCGCGCCCCTGATGACGCTGGTCTATGTGGCGTTGCTGCTGTCCGGGGGAGGCCCGATCTTTGTCCAACAACGGGTGGGCCGCGATGGCGGCTTGTTTCGCTGTTATAAATTCCGTTCGATGGTCAAGAATGCGAACCGCGTCCTGGGCGATTATCTCGAACACAATCCGGCGGCGCGGGAAGAATGGAATAGAAGCTTCAAGTTGAAGCACGATCCCAGAATCACCTGGTTCGGCCAGTGCTTGCGTAAGACCAGCATGGATGAGCTTCCACAATTGTTCAACGTTCTCAAGGGCGACATGAGTTTGGTCGGCCCGCGTCCCATCGTGCCGAACGAGATTGAGCTTTATGCGGACAGGATTGCCGATTATTACCGCTGCCGGCCGGGCATTACGGGATTGTGGCAGGTGAGCGGACGCAACCTGGTTGCCTATGAACGCCGCGTGCGCCTCGATGCGATCTATGCACGCAAACAGTCGCTGTGGCTCGATGTCATAATTCTCTTTCGCACCGTGAAAGTTGTGATCAGCGGCGTGGGGGCTTGCTGACGCATTGGAATCCGACTCGTCATCAGGTTGTCACCGAACCGTCATTTGCCGTCCGTAGAAAGGCTCAAAGGGTTTTGGGGCGGCACAAATGTTTCTCGGTGAATGCGGACGGGCGAAGAGATGCTTCGCGTGGGCGGTATTTGGAGCGCTGACATTGGCGTTGTCGGCATGCGCGGACATGCAATATCAGAATTTGCCCACTGCCTCTCCGGCGGCCGCGGCAGGTCCCTATCGTCTCGACGTGGGCGATGTTGTTCGGGTGATCGTCTACAACCAGCAAAGCCTCTCGACCGACTACAAGGTGGGGGATGGTGGTACGATATCGCTGCCGCTGATCGGCGAGGTAAAAGCCAGAGCGCTGACCGTTCAGGAGCTGCAGAAGGAAATCTATGACGGGTTGAACAACGGAATTTTCGTCAATCCCGGAGTCAGTGTCGAAATCAGCCAATACCGTCCACTCTTCGTTGTGGGTGAGGTCAGCAAGCCCGGCCAATATCCCTATATGCCGGGAATGAATGTTTACGGCGCCGTTGCCGTTGCCGGCGGCTTCACCATCCGCGCCGACGCACGGCACCTGACCATGATCCGCAAAACGCAAAGCAATTCCGCCGAAGTCGCGGCACAGTCATCGACCGAGGTACAGCCCGGCGATGTCATTGTCGTCCACGAACAATTCTTTTGATATTCCGGCGGTACAACGTTTTGCGGTCCATCCCTCGTTCCCAGGCAAGTCTCGCTGCCGCCGCGTTGCTGCTGTGGTCGATGGCGGAACCACAATCTGCACATGCGCAGGTCGCTGCCGTGACCACGCCCGCGACACTGCCCGTCTACCGGATGCCGCGCCCGTTCTATGATCCGGCCGGGATCAGGCTGGGAAGCTTTCTGTTGTTTCCCGCCGCATCCGAGGCGCTGGGCTATGACGACAATATCTTTGCTTCGGACCAGCATCGTGCTTCCGACATGGTCAATACGACCAGCGAATCCGTATCTGCGGCGTCGCAATGGGCAAAGCACAGCCTGCGCGCCGACTTCCTCGCCAATCAGGAGATTTACGCCCAGCACGCCGCGAACAACGGCTACACCTGGAGCGCACAAGCGTCCGCGCGTGCCGACCTGAGCGCCGAGGCGCAGTTCCAGCTCGATGGCGGCTTCATTCAGCAGCCGCTCCTTCGCGGCAGTCCGGAAGAAGAATCGGGCGCGAAGCGTCCCGTGTTCAACACCACCGATGTGAAAGCCGGCTATATCCAGCACGATGGCCCGGCAGAGAACCGGCTGGAATTTTCATTGCACGATGTCGCTTATATTTCCGCCCAGGATGCGTCACACAGCGGTACGCGCTTCGGCTATCGCGATCGCGTCAGCTATGATTTGTCGTCGAACGTCGGATTGTTCTTCCAAGGCGAATTCGCGCAGCAGCATTGGTTGCGGCGCGCCGATTTGCGGAATTTCGATCTGTTGACCGGGATTTTCGGTATTGCCGTCGAAATACCCTCATCGGTGCATGCGGAATTCGGCGCCGGCGTTTTGCGCCAGAGCTTTAACAACAGCAGTTTTGATTCCTTGGTTGCCCCAACCGCTCACGAAGAGCTGATTTGGAACGTCCTGCCGCTGACCAGCATCATTGCCACCGTTGACCGGACGATCATCGGGACGGAAACCTTTTGCGACATTGGGGCAAGCCCTTGCCGAAGCCTGTCCGGAAGTGTGCTTCCGGGAGACCCGAGCCTCGCGCCACGGCGCGACAGTCTGCAAACAACCACGCTCGATCTGGGTGTGCAGCATGAATTCTTCCATGATCTTCTCGGCGAAGCGCGCTTTGGCTATGACCGCAACCATTTCGATTTCAACGGCTTGACGGATCGGGTCTATTCGCTGCGCCTCAACGGCCGCTATCTTATCAATCGCGTGTTCGAGGCGGATTTCGACTACACCTATCGCCAGCGTACCGCCAACATGCCGCAGGACCGCACCTTCAATTCGGGACCGTTCGAAGAGAACGTCGTCACCTTCACGTTGAAGGCGGGACTTTAGCCTATCGCGAATTGCCGATCAGATAGATCGGATTGCGGTCGGGCCGAAGCGATATCCGTCCGGCCTCCGGCGTCAGAATTTTCTCGTCGCCCATCATACTGATGCGCCGCACCGGCCCGGCACTGGCCAATTCGTAAGCCGCACCTTCCTCCGTGGCCCAAACCACGCGAATCTCCTTTCCGCCGCCGGAAAAAAGGTAAACCCGCAAACTTGGGTCGGTGTCCTCCCGTTTCAAGAAATGCGCGCCTTGCAGCTCGTGGATCAGTGTCGCATAGGCAACATAGGCGGGCGTGGGCGCATAACGCCCGAGCGGATCTTTTTCATCGCGCACCAATCCCAGACCTGTGAACTCCTGATAATCGCGGAAAAGATACCAGTAGATGCGCTCCACATTCGAAGCCCGCAGCAGAGTCGACATGCGGACGAGATAGCGTGCGACATCGTCGCGGCTCTTGTGCATATCGGGAAGGTCCGAAAACTCGGTCGCCCAAATGGGCTTTGGCGTGCCATACCGCGCCATCGCTTGGCGCAACAGCTCGATTTGCTGCTCGACGCCTTCGGGTTGTTTGCGATACGGATGAATAACGACGGCATCCATGGACGCGAGCGCCCCGTCCTCGAACAAGTGACGAAAATAATCGAGCGGGATCGGCACGGCCGCGCCGCCAAGAACCGTCAAGGAAGGATCGGCAGTTTTCAGGCTTTTGTAAGCGCTCTTCAGCATGGAGGTATAATAGGCGGGGCGATTGCTGCGGCACGGGCCTTCGCAAAAACTGCCGCTATATTCGTTCCAGATCTCCACCGCCGAAACATTCGGGGCGTAATGCTGCGCGACCGCGCGTGCATAGGCGGCATAGCCATCGCGGCCGGCATCGGTGAAAGGCGTTTTGTCGCCATCATAGAGCGGATTGGAGAACGCCAGCACGATTAATGGATCAATGTGATGCGTGGCGAGTTCTGCCATGAAGCCGGCCAGACGCGGCGGAAATGCATATTGTCCCGGCGTTGGTTCCACCACACGCCAGGGCTGTTCGTCCCGGATATGGCTGATCCCGGCCTTCTCGATTAGCGGAATGATGTCGGTGGACCAGCCTTTCGCAAAATGCGTCATCACGCCAAAGGGTGAAGCGGCAGATGGTGCCGGCACCGGCACAATGGCGAGCGCGGCGCGAGCCGGTTCGGCGTTGACGCTCTCGGCCGGTGTGACCTCGAGCGTGAAATAGCCGGGCATAGCAATATGGGGCTCGATCGCCCCGGAGCCGTTGGACAAACGGGCCGCGCCGGCAGCCACCTCCGCGCCGAAGAAATCGCGAATGCTCCAGCGCAGAGTGGCGCCGCCGCCCTGGACGGGAATGGAAACGGCCTCACCGGCAGTAAAGATGTTTCCGAGAGCGCCCGCACCAATCCGTATGGGTTCCGCCGCGCGAGCCGGCATCGCGGCGAATGCCATGCATAGCGCAAGGATGAGTGCGCGCGCTCTCATGCGTGGCCCTCCGGTGGAACCTGCGACCAGTGCCGCTCCAGGACGGTCCGATAGACGGTCAGCAGGTTATTGGTGTGTACCTGGATCGTCTGAGGATTGGCCCAATACAGACGGTACGCTTCGGTGCCCATCTGCGAAGCACGCGCTTTGTCTGCCAGAGCCATCAGGGCGCTGCGCAACGCCTGGCCATCGCCAGGATTCACCAGATAGCCATTGACGCCGTCCACGACAAATTCGGCGGCCGCGGTGGCTCGGCTGACGATCACAGGGATTCCCTGCGCCAGGGCTTCGAGCACGACCAATCCCCCTGTTTCATACCAGGTCGAAGGAAAGATGAGCGCGCGCGACCGGCGCGTGACGCCGGAAAGCGCAGTGCCATCGAGCCAACCGGTACAATTCACGGTCCTCCCGAACTGCCGCAGCTCATTCAGCAACGGTCCCTCGCCGGCAATGGTGAGCGGAAGTGCCGCATCGCGCGCGACCTCCGCGAGCAGGCGCACGCCTTTTTCTTCCGTCAGCCGTCCGGCGAAAAGGAAGCTGTCATTGCTGGCCACCGGAACCGGCGCCTGATGCTCCACCTCGATGGGCGAAGGCACGACAAATCGCGCATGGTCCTTTGGAATGAAACGGTCCACCACGGATTCGGCGAAGGACGACACATTGAGAACGCTCAAGGATGCGCCCGCCTGGACGGTGACACGCGACGTCGCAGTTTGACGCAATGTGCGAACCGCCTTGTGCACGATGCTGTGACGATCGCATGGCGCGGTTACGCAGGATAGCGACATCGGGGCCACATCGCAGGGCCGCTTTTCGGCGTAGCGATAATAGGCGCCGTTCGGACACACCAAGAAATAATCGTGCAGGGAGACGATGGATGGAAAACCATATCGCGCCGGCGCTGCAAAAACGCTTGGGCTGAATGCCTTCGTCCATTGGTGGAAATGCACGATGGTTTCCCGTTCCGGCAGCCCCGCCAGAATATCCTCCAGTGCCTTGCGCGCGCGCGAGAACCAAATGCCTTGCGCGGCCGCGGCGAATGGGTTGCCGTTGGCCCAGACGCTGTCGAAGTTCAGACAACGTGCGGTGATGCGCGGATGGTCGAGCAGCGGGCTGAGCGGGGAGATCGCGCAAACATAGGTTACGGAAAGACCCGCGTCGGCCAGGCCACGGGCACTGCTTATGGCGACTTTCGCGGCTCCGCCGTTCACCTCGCCAAAATCGCTGACGATGACGATCTGCACGGTTCTCTCGGACAAATTTCAGCCAAAAACAC
Source organism: Micropepsaceae bacterium (assembly GCA_036264295.1). Taxonomy (GTDB): domain Bacteria; phylum Pseudomonadota; class Alphaproteobacteria; order Micropepsales; family Micropepsaceae; genus CAIYRG01. Next base: position 6,313 of record DATARE010000518.1, read on the forward strand.
ATACACCGTCATAGCCATGCAATAGTGTGATGGTTTTATTACGCCGCACCCCATTTTCCAGGTCCATGTCTCCTCCCTTTCTAAGAGATTATTCGGCGTACGCCGCAAAGCGCCGTGCCGAACAACCCCCAACGCCGCTCACGCCAATGGTGTCCATCGTCACCGTGGCGTTGAACGCGGCCCCGACGCTCGCGCGCACGATCGCCAGCGTGCAGGCGCAGAGTTTCCCGTCCATTGAACATATCATCGTGGATGGTGGCTCCAGCGATGGCACGCTCGACACCATCCGAAACAGCATCCGTGCGCAGGATTATTGGATCAGCGAAAAGGACAATGGCATCAGCGATGCGTTCAACAAGGGCGTCGCACTGGCCCGCGGACATTATGTACAAATGCTCAACGCCGATGATTGGCTATCGCCGGATCAGATCCAATTGGGCGTCGCCGCACTGGAGAAAACAGGCGCCGATTTCATATTCGGCGACCTGATCTTTTATGAAGGCGAGGCGCCGGTGTTTCACTATGCGGGCGATCCGCATTACGCGCGATCCATTCACCGCCGTTGCCCGTCCATCGGGCATCCGACGGTGCTTGCCTCCCGCGCGGTTTTTGAACGGATCGGGTTGTTCGATACCGCTTACCGCAATGCCATGGATTACGATTGGCTGTTGCGGCTGCATCGCGCCGGCGGCCGTGGCGCCTATTGCGCCACCCTGGTGGGGCATATGACCCATGCCGGCGTGTCGAACCGGCAATTCGCGCGCACCATCGACGAAGTAAAAAGAATTGCGATCGCCAATGGGCGCAATTGGCTGCTCGCAAATATCGAAGCCCAAATGCGGCATTTGAAGACCGCAGCGGCCCAGCCGATCAAGCGGCGGTTTCATCCGTTCTATAGCCTTGTCCGCCGGCTGATAAATCCATCCTATCGGGCCGTCGTTCCATCGGAGCCACGGAAGCTGGCATGAGAAGCGATGGCCGGCACCGGTACAACAAAGCTGTGGATATTCACGACACGCTATTTCACACGAACAGAAGTGGAGGTTTCCCCGTCCGCCCGGTTACGGGTTGAATCGGTTTGGAATCAAGACGATCGTGCACACGGATTATCGTGACAGATTCGTGACGAACGAAATTGAGAGACGCTGGCTACCGGCTGGCACACTACCGCTTGCGTTCAAGATCGTTATCGTGCGCGACGAAATCTGAATGCGGGGTAAATCATGCTTAGCCGCTTAATTTCCATGCGCCGGTTGCGCTCCTATGAAGAACTGTGCCGTCAGCAGGCAAGCGCCGAGCCCGATGAGTTCTCACGGACGGAACTGACGAAGTTCGCAGACAGTTTCCGTCAAGCAGTCGATGATCTAGGGACTGATCCGGATACGGACGAGTTGGATCCGCCAGTCAATGAGGCACGGTCCAAGGTGAGCGCCGTTCACCACTAACCGTGCCATGCTTCAGTATTATGACGAGAATACCGCGCCGTGGGATGAATTTCGGCACGTGATAGTTTATTGGCTTCAACAAAGTTAATGTCACGAAACCGTGTGAATAGGGTGGCAGCGTCCCCCGCAAGCGTCAGTCGGCATGTTGCCGTGGATGCATGGGGGCAAATGCTATGTCGACGACTGCCGGTGACGGCAATAACAATACGCTTGCGGGTACCAACAGCGCCGATCTGATATCGGGTCTAGGCGGCGACGATTCCCTCACCGGTTTGCAAGGCGACGATACGCTCGATGGCGGCGACGGCAACGACACGCTTGTAGGCAGCGCCGGAAGCGATTCTCTTATCGGAAGTACCGGCAACGACTCCCTGTCCGGTGGATCGGAAGCCGATGTGCTCGATGGCGGGGTGGGTAACGACACCTTGGCCGGCGGTACGGGCGCGGACACGCTGATCGGCGGGACAGGCGATGACGTCTACAACGTGGATGATCCGGGCGATGTCGTCGTCGAGAACGGGGGTGAAGGCACCGATACCGTAAAGACAACTCTCGGCAGTGCCACGCTTGGGGCCAATCTCGAAAATCTCACCTATCTCGGTTCGGGCAATTTCGCCGGCACCGGAAACGATGCTGCCAACGCCATTCTGGGGGGAGCTGGCGCCGACACGCTGGATGGGGCCGCAGGCGCCGACACATTGACCGGGGGGTTGGGTAACGACACCTACATTGTCGACAATGCATCCGACGCCGTGGTCGAATCGACGAATGGCGGCATCGACACGGTGATCGCGTCGTCTTCCAATTACACGCTCAGCGCGAACGTCGAGAATCTCACCTATGCGGGAACGGGCGCTTTTTCCGGAACCGGCAATATTCTCGACAATCAGCTCGCGGGCGGATCCGGTGACGACACGCTGAATGGCGCGGCCGGCAATGACACCCTCACTGGTGCTGATGGCAATGATTCACTCATTGGCGGTTCGGGCAACAACTCGCTGGATGG
>DATARE010000539.1:0-5290 GCA_036264295.1 Micropepsaceae bacterium
GGATGGTGGTGGGATAATAGACACCGCAGAGAGGCGCCAGAGCGAAAATCAACGCCCAGGCAAAGCTCTCGGCGCCGAGCCCGTAGCGCAGCACGAGGCCCGCGACAAAAAGCCCGATGCTCCAGCCGAACGCGATCAAGCTGAAGAAGAACGCAATCAGCGCGATGCCCAGCGAATAGAGCGAAAAACCGAAGAACCAGATGGCCAGCAGCGTTGCCGGAAAAAGCCCGGCAACCGTACGCATGAGGCTGACCGCCATCAAAGCGGCGATGTATTCACCGATCCTTAGCGGCGTCGCCAGCAGGTGGCCGAGATTGCGCGAATACACTTCTTCGAAAAATGCGATGGCGATTCCGATCTGGCCGCGGAACAGCACATCCCACAACATGACACCCCCGAGCAGAATGCCGCCCGCGGTGGCGAAGAAGCTCGATTGCTTCATGAGAAAGCTCTGGATGAAGCCCCATAAAATCATCTGCACGATGGGCCAATAACAGAGGTCGAGGAAACGAGGCCATGAACCCGCTATCAAATACCAATGGCGCAGAATGACCGCACCGATCCGTCTTGCCGCGCCGGGGGCCGCCAACATCATGGGACGTTCGCCTCGCGCGCACCATGACGGGCCACCTCCAGGAAGACGTCTTCCAGGCTGCTACGGCCATATTTGGCGATGAGCGCCTTGGGCGCACCTGAATCCACGATCCGGCCGCTCTTCATCATCAGCACGCAATCGCAAAGCCGCTCGACCTCCAGCATGTTGTGCGAGGCAATGAAGAAGGTGGCCTTGGTTTCCTGTGCATAGCGCGAAAGAAAGCCGCGCACCCAATCGGCGGTGTCGGGATCCAGCGAAGCGGTAGGTTCGTCCAGCAACACCAGCTCGGGGCGGTTGATGAAGGCTTTCGCGAGCCCCGCCCGCGTGCGTTGCCCGGCCGAAAGTTCGCCCAATGGACGTTCCAGAAGCTTGGTCAGGTCCAGCTCGCGCGCAAGGTCGGCGATTCGCTGTTTTGGATGCGCAACGCCGTAAAGACGTGCATAGATGGTGAGATTTTGCCGAACCGTCAGCCGGCGCGGAAGATCGGCATAAGGGCTTTGGAAATTCATCCGTCCAAGGAGCGATTTGGCATGGGCGGCGAAATCTTCGCCCAGGATGCGGATGCGTCCGCCGGTCGGCCGGACGAGTCCCAGCAGAATCGCGATGGTTGTTGTCTTACCCGCGCCATTGCCGCCAAGGAGCGCCGTGAAGGAACCGCGCGCCACCGTGAAGCTCATTCCGTCGACAGCCACCAATTTGCCGTAACGCTTGACCAGCCCCTCCACCGCAATGGCAGCAGCGTCTTGCGATGGCGCGGGAACTCGCGCGCCGGCCGCGTCGGAGAAAATGGCATCCATCGGAAACTCTGATCTTACCAGCAAAAACAACGCGGGCCGACGATTGGTGCCGAGCTCGGCTTTACCTTTAGCGTAGCGAAGTTACAGGAACAAATCCGTTTCTCATGGGTTTTCCCTGCAAGAACGGAGGAATCCCATGCATAGAAAGATCATGCTTGGAACCGCAGCGATAGCAGGATTGACGCTACTCGCCGCGTGCAATCAAGAGAGTGCTTCCAATACGCCGCCGGCGGATCAGAACGCCGCTCCGGCAAATCAAACGGCGCAGGCGGACCCGGCGCCGGGAAGCCGCAATGAAGCCGTCAGCGCCACCAAGGACGCTGTCGCTGGTGCCGTCGGAACAGTGTCGGCGGAGCTTACGTCGTCGACGAAAGGCTTCGTCGATGGGGCTGCGATCAGCGATTTGTACGAGGTTCAGGCCGGTCAACTCGCAGCCATGCGGGCACACATGCCGGAACTGAAGAAGTTTGCCAACGACATGGTCGATGCCCATACGAAGACAACCGATCAGTTGAAATCCACTTTGGCCAAGGCGGCGCCGAACTTCATGCCGCCCATGCAGCTCGACGCACGCCGCGAAGGCATGCTCAACGATCTCAAAGGCGCCAAAGACCAGGATTTCGACGGCCGCTACATCGCGCAGCAGATCAACGCTCACAACGAGGCGCTGATTCTGATGCGCGGGTACGCCAAGGACGGCGATAATGCTGACATCAAGGCGTTTGCCGCCGACACGGAGCCCAAGGTGCAAATGCATCTGGACATGATCAACGACATCGATCGCAAATACCGCGCCAACAATGCACAGGCGCGCAACAGCGGAAGCACGAGCAACCGCTGAAGAACAGGCCGGGCGTCACAGCCGTGCCCTCCCAGGCGATACGCTTGGTCTGAGAAGCGCCTCCGGACTTGTTCCGGGGGCGCTTTACATTTGCGCGCCGACCCGGGTGGCGCCACCGCAAAGCTGATATATAACCGCCTGCACATTTTCGTCTGGGCGGTAATTCATGGTTTCGGCCAACGAGACGGCGGTGGCTTCTCCAAGCCTGTGGACGCGCGGCAAAGCGTTGCGCGACGCGCGGGCAAGCGTTCGCCTCGGCACGCTCAACAATCTGCGCTGGCTGGCCGTGGTGGGTCAGGCGGTTGCGCTGGTTGTCGTCAGGCTGGGATTGAATTTCGATTTTCCGCTGCTGCTGGCGGCATCTCCGATCGCTGCCAGCGCGGTGATGAATATTGTTCTCGCCATCGCGTATCCGGCCGCGAAGCGCCTCACCGCCCAGGAAGCGACAGCGTTTCTCGCCTATGACATTGTTCAGCTCGCGGCATTGCTGTTCTTCACGGGCGGAATTGAAAACCCGTTCGCGCTGCTGTTCCTGGCGCCGGTGGTGATTTCGGCAGCGACGCTGGATGTCGCCAGCACATTGTTGCTGGGGGCGCTGTCCTTCGTGGCCATTATGTTCCTGTGGCGCGCGCATCTGCCGCTTCCATGGTCGCCGGTGAACAGCTTCCGGCTGCCGCCGCTTTATCAGACCGGCATCTGGGTATCGTTGCTTCTCGGCATCGGGTTTACGTCGATCTATGCATGGCGCATCGCCAGCGAGGGCACGCGCATGGCGGCCGCGCTCTCGGCCACGCAGATGGCGCTCGCCCGCGAGCATCGGCTTGCTTCGCTGGGTGCGCTGGCCGCGGCGGCGGCGCATGAACTGGGGACACCGCTGGGCACCATTGCCGTCGTCGCCCATGAGCTGGCCCGGGAACTTGCCTCCAGTCCGCATGCCGACGATTTCCGGCTGTTGCGCGGCGAGGCCGAACGCTGCCGGGCAATTCTCGCCCGCCTCGCCCAGCCGGAGGAAGCGGTGCTTGGCCAGACCGAGCGCTTGCCGCTTGGCGCGCTCTTGGATGACATTGCAGCACCTCATCGTGGCGTGGACGTGACCATAAGCCTGGATATGCAATCGGGTGCCCCTCCCCGGGTATGGCGGGTGCCGGAAATTCTCCACGGACTTGGCAATCTGATTGAAAATGCCGCGGATTTTGCCAGTTCGACGGTCCGGCTGCGGGCGCGCTGGGATGCGAATCTGCTCTCCATCGAGGTGGTGGACGACGGTCCGGGCTTTGCGGCGGAGATCTTCGAGCAGATTGGCGAGCCTTACATCACCTCACGCCCGTCCCGAAAAGAACCCAATCATGAGCCGGGTCCCGGCATCGGCAAACAGGAAGGCATGGGGTTGGGCTTCTTCATCGCCAAAACGCTGATCGAGCAGACGGGAGGAACAGTGAGCGCCCGCAACCGCGCCGGCGGGGGGGCGGTGGTCACCGTGACGTGGCCCCGGGGCGCCGTGGATGGGGAATCGCCGCCGCGGCAGGACTTCCATCTTTAACCTCCTCAGCGCAATCAAATGGCCAAATCGCGCATCACCCTATATGTAGCCTCTGGATACCGTTAGAAGCGTGACACGATGACCGAAGCAGTACTTCCCGAGGACAAGAGTCTCCTGGTCCTCGATGACGACCGTCCTTTCCGTGAGCGGCTCGCCCGCGCGATGCAGGCGCGTGGCTTCGATGTGAAGATCGCCGAGACCGTTCGCGAGGGCGTCGCCATGGTCAAGGAAAGTGCACCCGCTTTTGCGGTGGTCGATCTGAAACTGGAAGACGGTAACGGCCTGGATGTCGTGGAAACCCTGCATGAGGCGCGGCCATCGGCGCGCGTGGTGGTGTTGACGGGCTTCGGCAATATCGCGACGGCCGTCGCGGCGGTGAAATTCGGCGCCATCGATTATTTGTCAAAGCCGGCCGATGCCGACGACATATTGGGCGCGCTGCTTGCGGCGCCGGGAACGCGCCCCAGCCCGCCGGAAAATCCCATGTCGGCCGATCGGGTGCGCTGGGAGCACATCCAGCGCGTCTATGAATTGTGCGGGCACAATGTTTCCGAGACCGCACGCCGTCTCAATATGCACCGCCGTACCTTGCAGCGAATTTTGGCCAAGCGCTCGCCGCGCTGATTATTCGGCGGCGATTTCGTCCGGGGCGTCTGCCACGGCCGCCGCATGGCTGTGCCGCGCGGCATAGAAGAAATAGACCGCAACTCCGATCCCGAGATACAGCGCAAACCGTATCAGCGTTGCCGGCGGCAGAAAGCTGAGCAGCGCTCCGCAGGCGACGACCCCAAGCAGAGGGATGATAACGCCGCCAGGCGCCCTGAACGGGCGGTGCATCTCCGGCCGCGTCACCCGCAGCACCACGACGCCGATGCAGACCAGCATGAATTCCGCCAGCGTGCCGGCATTGACGAGTTCGGCCAATGTGGCAATCGGAACCACGCCGGCAATCGCGGCGGTGATCACACCGCAGAGGACGGTGGCTTTCACCGGTGTCTGGGTGCGGGAATCGAGCACCGTGAAGAACGGCGGCAGAAGCCCATCGCGCGCCATCGCGAACAGAGTCCGGGTCAGGCTGTAATAGAGCACCAGCATGGTGGAGGTGAGCCCGACGATGACGCCCACCGCCACAAGCGCCGCGCCCCAGGAATATCCCAATTGCAGAAGCGCATACCCGACCGGCGAAGCGATGTTCAGCGACTGATAGGGTGCAATCGCGGTGAGCAGAGCTGAAACCGCCAGATAAATCGCGGTGCATATCGTCAGCGATGCCAAGATCCCGATAGGAATGTCGCGTTGCGGATTGTGGGCTTCTTCCACGGCAACCGAAACGGTCTGAAATCCGCGATATGCGAAGAACACCAGCGAAGCGCCGGCCAGCACGCCGACGGTTTTTCCCTCCGGCGTGTGACTGAACCAGCCAAAGGGCATGAACGGGCTCCACAAGGCGGGCTGGATGTGGCGCGAGGCGACCGCGATGAAGATCGCGAGCGCCAGCAGCTTCACCGCCACGATGG
>DATARE010000053.1:0-3074 GCA_036264295.1 Micropepsaceae bacterium
CGTCGTCCCGAATGCGGCAGTCCCTGTCATCTGTGCGAACGCGCTTGTCCGGTGCGGGCGATCGAGCCGACGGGCAAAATCGTCACCTCCGAGTGTTTTCAGTGCCTCGATTGTCAGGTCGAATATTATGACGAGAAAAGGTGTCCGCCGCTGGTGCAAGCCGCCAAACTGCGGAGCAAGCCCAAGCCCGTTGCCGCGGTGGTGAACAATGGCTGAGGCGGAATTTGCTACCGGAGTAGGGACGGCCAATTCCGGTCACGCGGAGCCACCTCTGACGCGGCGCCGGGTCTTGCGCATCGTTGCGGCCTTTGCCGGCTTGCCGCTGATGATCGCCGGCGTGCGCGCCACGGCGCCGAAAGGCCAGTTGTACAGCTGGCACGGCGAAGTGCTGGACGCCGTGTCGGAACTTACCCTATGGCACAATGATCCCGCATTCGCGCGGGCGACGATCCTCAAAGTGCGGCGCGAGATCGTGCGCTTCGAGCGCATCTTTAGTCTTTATCGCGCCGACAGCGAAATCTCGCGCCTCAATCAAGCGGGCAAGTTGGCCAAGCCGTCGCCCGAGCTGCGCCAACTGATCGAGGAAAGCCAGCGCCTCGGCGAATTGAGCGGCGGCGCGTTCGACATTTCGGTGCAGCCCTTGTGGCAGCTTTACGAAGCGCATTTCTGGTCGCATACCGCCATTCAGCCGGACATCCTGGCCCGCGCGCACGATGTTGCACGCGCATCGGTGGATTTCCGTCGCATCGAAAGCGGCGCGGCTTCCATCGGGTTCACGCGCGCCGGCATGGCCATCACGCTCAACAGCCTTGCCCAAGGCTATATCACAGACGCCATCGCCGGCATGCTGCGCAACGAAGGCTTTGAGAGCGCCGTGGTCGATCTGGGCGAATTCCGCACCATCGGCCGCAACCCGGATGGGCACCCCTGGCGAATGGGCATCGGCAACGGCACGGACCGCGGCAGCGTCGATCGCATGGTCGAGCTTGAGGACATGGCACTGGCGGTGTCGGGCGGCTATGGCACGACATTCGAACCGAGCGGGCGCTTTCACCATATTTTCGATCCGCACACCGGCGCGAGCGCCAACAAGCTTGTCCAGGCGGCCGTGGTCGGTCCGACGGCGACGGCAGCAAACGGGCTCGCAACCGCCATCTGCGCCGGCGGCGTGGCTCTCGCGCCGATACTGCTCGCGGCCTATCCGCGGATGCGGGTGATCGTGACACGGTTGGACGGGACGCAGATGACATTTACATAACGAAAGGAAGCCGACATGGAGCCGATCATTTCCGATCTCATCTCCCGCTTCGAGAAGGGCTCGCTAAGCCGCCGGGAATTGGTTCAGGGTCTCGCGATGCTGGCGGCCAGCGGAACAGCCGCTGCCGCTGCTCAAGAAGAACTCGATTTCAAGACCGCCGATATCGACCATGTCAGCGTTCAAGTCGCGGACCTGCAGCGTTCCGTCGATTTTTATCGAAAGATGTTCGGCTTCTCGGTGATCAGCGAGGATAAACCGCTCGGAATTATCCGTCTTGGCACCAACCGGACGCTGGTCTCGCTCAACCATCAACGCCCCGCGGGAATCGTCGATCACTTCGCGCTCGGGGTACCCCGTTTCACCAAGGAATCCGCTGCGCGCTATGCGATGCAACGCGGCGCAACGCCGCTCGACGACCCCTATGCCGGTTTGCACGTCAAGGACCCCGATGGGATCAATGTGCAGATCTTCGACCAGAGATGAGCGCAAGATAGATCCACCGGATCGTAAGAGCGGGGACGCGTTATGACCATTATTGCTGGACAATGGTTTTGCCGGGTCGCCATGGGTTTCGCTTTGGCGTCCGTTCTTGTTTGGCCGGCCTCAGCTGCGGACAAGGCTCCGGATTTTTCCGGCTTCTGGGGACGCGGGACGTTCGACTTCGAAGCCATGGCATCGCGGCCGAGCCCCATAAGAAATCTCCAGCGCCTTCCATCGGGCAGTAGCGATCCGACGCGGCCGGTCGGCGACTACAACAATCCGATCCTGAAACCGGAAGCGTCTGCGATCGTGAAGCAGCGCGCCGAAAGAGCGATGACCGGCGTAACGTTTCCCGACCCCTCCACGCGCTGCGCGCCTTATAACCCGCCTTTCGTCTTTGCGATGCAATTGGGAATGCAGTTCCTGCAAACGAAGGACACGATCACCATCCTGTACAACCAGGACGATCAGGTCCGTCACATCAGGCTGAACGGCAAGCACCCCAGCCGCGTTTCGCCCAGCTGGAAAGGCGATTCCATCGCCCATTACGAGGGCGATACGCTGGTGATCGACACCGTGGGGATCAAGGCCGATTCGCAGTCGGTTGTCGACCGTTACGGAACCCAGCTGGGGGAAGGCGCCCATGTCGTGGAGCGCTATCGGCTGATAGATGCCGCAGCGGCCAAACAGGCCCAGGAACAGTACGAGAAAGAGGGCGGGCGGCTCGGTGTGGCGATGACACCCGATGAAGCCTACCCAAAGGGGCTTGAGCTGCAGGTGACCATCGAAAACCCGGTGTATTTCAAGCAGCCCCTGACCGTTCTCGCGACCTATCGGCGGACCGTGCTCCCCTGGCAAGAGCAGGTTTGCGCCGAAAACGCGGACAATCAATATGCGGTGGCGGCCTCACCGCCGATTCCGAAAGCCGAAAAGCCGGATTTCTGAACGGCCGTCGCACGGGCCGCTATTTGCTGCCAATCACTTCCCGTGCCGCAGATGATCGGCCAGCACGCGGGCGATGACTTCGGAGATGCGCTTGCCGGTCGGGATGTGGAGAAATTCGTTCGGGCCGTGGGCGTTGGATTGCGGGCCAAGCACGCCGGTGATGACGAACTGCGTCTCGGGGAATTTCTCCCCCAGCATCCCCATGAATGGGATGGTGCCGCCTTCTCCCATATACGCCGGCGGCTTGCCGAAAGCGTCCTCCGACGCCCGGGCCACAGACCTCTCCAGCCACGGCGCCAAGGGTGGCGCGTTCCAGCCGGTTTGTCCCCCTTCCGCTTCGAATTCCACCTCGGCGCTGTAGGGCGCGGCCGTCTCAAGCGCGCCTTTCAGC
>DATARE010000618.1:0-23115 GCA_036264295.1 Micropepsaceae bacterium
GCATCACGAGCAAGCAGACCGTGAGCACGACGATCACAATCGCCTGCGAAAGAACCCACGCGACACCATAGGGAAGGCCGAGACTCTGAAAGGCCTGAACGAAGATCATGATTCGGCGCTCCCGCGCGTCTTCGATAATCCCCCCACCCGGAGCGCGTGCCGCGCTCCGACCTCCCCACGTCGGGGGAGGTGGAAAATCGAGCCCGAAATCCCCCTCCCCCGACGCGGGGAGGGGTTAGGGGTGGGGGGCGTGGGGATATTTCGCATTTTCACTCCGCCGCCATCTGGGTGCGCTGGACAAAGAGACGCGAACATTCCGCCATGGTCTCGCTTGCACGTGCGATTGGGTTGGTGAGATAGAAATCGCCGATGGCCGAGCCCAATTGGCGGCCGTTGTCGATGGGACCCGCCGCGCCGATGGCGTTCCAGATTGCGGGGTCCGCGCCCGGCGACGGCGGTGCCATATCGCGCGCCGCAAAATGCGGCACATCTGCGATGATGGCCCGGCGCAACGCCTCGACATCGTCGTAAGGCAGGCGCTTGCCCGCCACATCGGAGAGCGCGCGCAGGATCGCCCAATCCTCCTTGGCGGCGCCCGGCGGAAAGGTGGCGCGATTGGCAAGCTGCACACGGCCTTCCGAGTTCACATACAGGCCGGACTTTTCGGTGTATGCCGCGCCGGGCAGAATGACATCGGCCCGGTGCGCGCCCGCATCGCCATGCGTGCCCTGATAGACGACGAAAGCCTGGCCCAGCCGGCTCATATCGATTTCGTCGGCGCCCAGCAGATACATCAGCCCGATTTCGCCTTTTGACGCGCCATCGAGGATGCCGGCGACGTCGCGGCCATTGGGCCCCGGCACGAAACCCAGATCGAGCGCGCCCACCCGCGCCGCCGCCATATGCAGCACGTTGAAACCGTTCCAGCCGCCTTCGGCCGCCGAACCCGTGGGGCCAATCATGCCGGTGGCCGAGGCAATGCGCATCGCAAGTTCCAGGATCGCCGCGCCGTCGGGACGCGCCAAGGCGCTCTGCCCCACGATCAGCATCGGCCGCTTGGCGTCTTTCAACGCTTGCGCGAAAGCATGCGAGCCGTCGGCAATCTGCTGCAGCACGGACAGCGATGCACCCAGTTGCTCCACCGGATAGGTCAGATCGAAGGCCGGCCCGACATTGGCCACCTTCAAAACACCGTTCAGCCAGGTCTTGCGGATGCGCGCATTGAGCACCGGCGCTTCCCAGCGTGGATTGGTGCCGATCAGAAGCAGTGCATCGGCAGCTTCCACATTTTGGAACGTCGTGTTGAACAGATAGCCCTGGCGGGGATTTGCAGCCAACTTCGCGCCGTCCTGGCGGCAATCGAGATTCTGCACCCCGAAAGCGCCCATCAAATCCTTCAGCGCCTTGATCTCTTCCACAGCGGCGAGATCGCCCACAATGGCGGCCGTAGCCTGCGGTGCGCTGGCTTTCAGCTTCCCGGCGACCACGTCAAAAGCTTCCGCCCAACTCGCCGGCTGAAGCTTCCCATTGCGCCTGACATAAGGCTGATCCAGACGCTGGCGTTTCAGCCCATCCCAGACGAAGCGGGATTTGTCACCCAGCCACTCCTCGTTCACTGCCTCGTTCACGCGCGGCAGGAACCGCATCACCTCGCGCCCGCGCGAATCCACGCGGATGTTGCAGCCCATCGCATCCATGACGTCGATGCTTTCGGTCTTGCGCAATTCCCACGGCCGGGCGGTGAACGAATAGGGTTTGGAGAGCAGCGCACCCACCGGACAAAGATCGATCACATTGCCCGACAGTTCGGATTCGATCGCCTTTTCCAGATAGGTGGTAATTTCCATGTCTTCGCCGCGCCCCGTGGCGCCCAGATCCGGCACGCCGGCGACTTCGGTGGCGAAGCGGATGCAGCGGGTACAATGGATGCACCGGTTCATGCTGGTCTTGACCAGGGGACCCATATATTTGTCTTCGACGGCGCGCTTGTATTCGCGATAGCGATTGAAGGCGGCGCGGCCATAGCCCATCGCCTGATCCTGCAGATCGCACTCGCCGCCCTGATCGCAAATCGGGCAATCGAGCGGGTGGTTGATCAGCAGGAATTCCATCACCCCTTCGCGCGCTTTGCGGGCCACCGGCGAATTGGTGTTGATCTTGGCGGGCGTGCCGTCGCGGTTTGGGGGAATATCGCGGACCTGCAGCGCACAGGAGGCCTGCGGCTTGGGCGAACCCACCCATTCCACCAGACACATGCGGCAATTGCCGGCGATCGACAGCCGCTCGTGATAGCAAAAGCGCGGAATCTCCGCGCCCGCCATCTCGCACGCCTGCAACAGGGTCAGCGTGGGATCGGCTTCGATTTCCTTGCCGTCGATAATCAGCTTGGCCATCAGCGTTTTCCGGATAGAGCGCTGTCATGGGCCGCAAAAGCGGGCCATCCAGGCGATGCATGCTTCAATCGCCGCGTGGACACGCAGCGGCTGGATGGCCCGGACAAGCCGGGCCATGACACCGAAAGCGGAATAATCAGCTTGGCCATTGCCGCTATTGTCCGGTGAATCGGGTGGAAGGATCGTAGCGCGAAATGCAATCGTGCAATTGCAGCCAATCCATCACGTTGCTCAGGCAGTACATCGCGATCTGCGCCTTCGAATCGAAGGTCTGATCCACCGGCTGCCCGGTCGCGGGGTCGATATTCGGTTCGGCGTTCGGATCGGCGGCACTGGGGTCGGAGTCCGGCGGGGTCGCGTCTTCGGCCAGCTCCGCGGCATACTCGATCTGCGAAGGATCGATCGCGCCATTGGTGATGAAGCCATTCAGTCCCATCCAGGCAATGACGAATTCGGCGGCTTGGTTTTCGTCGTTCCGGCAATCCGCCATGTTGGCGTCTGTCGCGCCCACCGCTTTGCACATCTGATCAATGGTGGGGATGTGCAATTCCCCGCTCTCGCTTTGCGCGGCGGTCTGAGCCGTATCCGGGTGCGGCTGCAAATAATAGCTCACGGTGAAGAAAGCACCGGCCGCAAACATCAAGCCACCGCCCAAAACGGCCGCGATGATGTTCTTGCGGTTTTCCATGGGTCTTACTCCGCTGCCTGCGGTATCGCGTCGGCGCCAGTCTTGCGGGCCACGATGCGCCGTTCGATTTCAGGCCGGAAATGCCGGATCAGGCCCTGAATCGGCCAGGCCGCCGCATCACCCAGCGCGCAGATGGTGTGGCCTTCGATTTCTTTGCTGACGTCCTGAAGCAGGTCGATTTCCGGCACCACGGCATCGCCGATGACCAGCCGGTCCATCACCCGGCGCATCCAGCCGCAGCCTTCGCGGCACGGCGTGCACTGACCGCAGGATTCATGCTGATAGAATGCCGCCAGCCGCGCGATGGCCTTCACGATATCGGTGGATTTGTCCATCACGATGACCGCCGCCGTTCCAAGGCCGGATTGCACTTCCTTCAGCGCATCGAAATCCATCAGCACGTTGTCGCATACCGATTTGGGAATCAGCGGCACCGATGCGCCGCCCGGAATTACCGCGAGCAGATTGTCCCAGCCGCCGCGCACGCCGCCGGCATGTTTGTCGATCAGTTCGCGCATGGGAATGCCCATGGCCTCTTCGACATTGCAGGGCTTGTTCACATGGCCCGAAATGCAGAACACTTTCGTGCCGACATTGTTGGGCCGGCCGATGGAGGAAAACCATTCCGCACCCCGGCGCAAAATCGTAGGCGCGACGGCAATGGATTCCACATTGTTGACGGTGGTGGGACAGCCATAAAGCCCGACATTGGCCGGAAACGGCGGCTTCAGGCGCGGCATGCCCTTCTTGCCTTCCAGGCTTTCGAGCAGCGCGGTCTCTTCGCCACAGATATAGGCGCCTGCGCCATGATGCAGATACAGATCGAAATCCCAGCCATGAATGTTGTTCTTGCCGATCAGGCGCGCCTCATAGGCCTGATCGATGGCGGCCTGCAGCACCTCGCGCTCGCGTAGGAATTCGCCGCGGATATAGATGTAACAGGTGTGCGCGCGCATCGCGAAGGAGGCGATCAGGCAGCCCTCAACGAGGCTTTGCGGATCATGCCGCATGATGTCCCGGTCCTTGCAGGTGCCGGGTTCGGATTCATCGGCATTCACCACAAGATAATGTGGACGCTCCTTCACTTCCTTCGGCATGAAGGACCATTTCAGCCCCGTCGGAAATCCGGCGCCGCCGCGTCCGCGCAGGCCCGATTTCTTCATGATGTCGACAATCCCTTCAGGACCCTTTTCCAGGATCGCCTTGGTGCCGTCCCACCAGCCGCGGGCGCGCGCCGCCTCCAGGCCCCAATCCTGGATCCCATAGAGATTGGTAAAGATACGGTCTTTATCCGCGAGCATTCTTTGCTCCGTACCTGTTTTGACGTTCCCCCCACCCGAAGCGCCCTTCGCCGTGCTCAGGACGCTTCGACCTCCCCGCATTGGGGGAGGTTAAATTCAGTGTCCGCCTTCCCCAACGCGGGGAGGTGTTAGGGGTCGGGGGTGAAAGGAAATTCATGTGCCCAATCCTTTCGGGCCGCCATCGCCGGATTGCGGCGCAGGCGCATCGCGCACACTGGCGGAATCGGCAGGACGTTTGGCCGCGTCGTCGGTAAGCGCGGCACCGCCCTCGCCAGTCCTGCGTGGCGCGTACAGTTCGGGATCGATGAGCGTTGTCGCGCCGCCTTCGGGTTCCGATGAGCGGCGGCTGTTCTGCGGTCACACTTTCGGCTGTTCGCCACGGCGAATGGCGGCCAGGATAGATTCCATCTTCGGCCCGTCGAGATCCTCGAACGGATCCTTGTCGATCAGGATCATCGGCGCATTCACGCAGGCGCCCAGGCATTCCATCTCGACCCAGGAAAATTTGCCATCGGCAGAAATCGCGCCTTGATGCGGGTGAATGCTTTTCTTGCAGGCGGCGACCACATCGTCCGAGCCGCGCAGCCAGCAAGGCGTGGTGGTGCAGACCTGAACCAGATGCTCGCCAACGGGATGGAGATTGAACATCGTGTAGAACGTGGCCACTTCGAGCACGCGCACCGAAGCCATGCCGAGCATGCGCGCCACCTCCTCGATCATCGGCTTGGTGACCCAGCCTTCCTGCTCCTGGCCGCGCCAGAGGATCGGGATCACGGCCGAGGCCTGACGTCCCGGAGGATATTTCTTCATCTGCTCCGCGCACCAGGCCGCATTCTCCGCGGAGAACGCGAAGCTCTGAGGTTGATGTTCGGCAAGGCGGCGCAAAGCCATTGTCTGTCCTACTTCGCGAAGTCGACGCGCGCGATCAGATCATCCTTAATGGTGTAGATCGCGATGATTTCGAATTGTTCCTTGCCCGGGCCGCGGCTGACGTCCTCGTGGTCGATGACGGTGTTGCCGACCGCCATGCGGTTGACCAGCCGGGCCTTGTTCTCCGGAAACGTGGCGAACGCCTTGGCATAGCGCGCGCGCAACGATTCGCGGCCTCTTTCGGTGATGGCGCCATTCAGCCCCGCGATCACGACGTCAGGCGCATAGCATGCGACATAGGCGTCTAGGTCCTGGGCGTTGTAGGCATCCAATTGCCGCTGGATCAAAGAGACAGCCGCGCTCATCGGTCGACCTCCCCGAACACGATATCGATGGAGCCGAGCACGGCGGAAACATCAGCCAGCATGTGGCCTTTGCACATGTAATCCATCGCCTGCAGATGCACGAAGCTCGGCGCGCGGATTTTGCAGCGATAGGCGCGGTTAGACCCATCCGACACCAGATAGACGCCGAACTCACCCTTGGGCGCTTCCACCGCGGCATAAGCCTCGCCCGCCGGAATGTGGAGGCCTTCGGTATACAGCTTGAAATGATGGATCAGCGCTTCCATGGAGCGCTTCATTTCGGCGCGCTTGGGCGGCACGATCTTGCCGTCCTGCACCGTGACCGGCCCCTTGGGCATCTTTTCGATGCACTGCTTCATGATCTTGGTGGCTTCGCGCATTTCTTCCATGCGCATCAGATAGCGGTCGTAATTGTCGCCGTTCTTGCCGATCGGGATTTTGAAATCCAGATCCGAATAGCACTCATAGGGCTGCGCGCGGCGCAAATCCCAGGCAAGGCCGGTGGAACGCAGCATCACACCCGACATGCCCCAGGCGAGCGCGTCCTGCCGCGTGATCGCGCCGATGTCGACATTGCGCTGCTTGAAGATGCGGTTCTCGGTCAGCAGATTTTCGATGTCGTCCAGCACTCTCGGGAATTGCTGGCAGAACGCGTAAATATCGACCAGCAGCTCCTCGGTGACATCCTGATGGACGCCGCCGATGCGGAAATAATTGGCGTGCATGCGCGAGCCCGAAGCGCGCTCGTAGAAGATCATCAGCTTCTCGCGCTCGTCGAAACCCCAAAGCGGCGGCGTCAGCGCGCCCACATCCATGGCCTGGGTGGTGACGTTGAGAAGATGATTCAAGAGCCGCCCGATTTCGGAATACAGCACGCGGATATATTGGGCGCGAGGCGGCACCGTGATGCCCAGCATCTTTTCGCCCACGAGCACGAAGGCGTGCTCCTGATTCATCGGCGCGACATAATCCAGCCGGTCGAAATAGGGCACCGCCTGCATATAGGTCTTATGTTCGATGAGCTTTTCCGTGCCGCGATGGAGCAAGCCGATATGCGGATCGACGCGCTTCACGATCTCGCCATCAAGCTCCAGCACCAGACGCAACACACCATGGGCGGCGGGATGCTGCGGCCCGAAATTGATGCTGAACGTGCGATTGTCCTCGGTATCAAGCATGCGCGTGTTCGGTGCTGATTCGCGAATGGCGAGTAGCGAATGGCGAATGATTCAACATTGGCGGCATCAATCCTGCTCGCCTCTTTGCTGTAAAGTCCGAATGAGCGCACGAAGCATCTTGCCGATCGATTGACATTGCTCCAGCGGCGCAGCGGTAGCCATCCGGCTTACCACGCCAACCCGCTCCGAAAGCAGAAGATGTGTTTCGAGTTCCTTTAGCGAGCCCTGTGAAATGCGAAGATATTGCACGAAGGAACGGGTGTGCTCCCTCCCGTGCCCTTCCGCAATATTCGCCGGAATGGACGCGGCGGATCGCCGAATTTGTGACGTAAGACCGAATGACTCTTCCTTGGGAAAATCGCGCGTCAGTCGATAACAGGCTTCCGCGAGCGACATGGATTCCTGCCATATGCGCAAGTCCTGATACGAGTTGATCGCCTGATCGCTCAATAGCCATTCCTATTCGCCACTCGCCATTCGCCACTCACTCATTTCTTAGGCGCGTCCTTGTCGATATGCGCCGGCAAAATGTAAGGCGCACCTTCCCAGGGCGACAGGAAATCGAACTCGCGGAATTCCTGTACCAGCCGCACCGGCTCATAGACCACGCGCTTTTCCTGGTCGTCGTAACGCAGCTCGACAAAGCCGGTGAGCGGAAAGTCCTTGCGCAGCGGATAGCCGGTGAACCCGTAATCGGTGAGGATCCGGCGCAGATCGGGATGGCCGGAGAACAAGATTCCGTACATATCGAACGCTTCGCGCTCGAACCAATCCGCACACGGATGAACCGGGATCAGCGACGGAACCGGGGCGGTCTCATCGGTTTCCACTTTGACGCGGATGCGTTGATTCTTGGCGAGAGACAGAAAATGGTACACGACATCGAATCTGGGCGTGCGGCTGGGAAAATCCACGCCGCAAAGATCGACCAGAATCTCGAACCGGCATTCCGCATCGTCGCGCAGGAACGTAACGAAGGGCACGATGTCCTGCACCCCCACCTTCACCGTCAGCTCGCCAAAGGCAAGCGTGGCGACAGCGCCGGCAAAGGCGCCCTTGATGTGTTCGGCCAAGGCTTCGAGCGTATCGGCCATCTTACCGCTCTATCGAGCCGGTGCGGCGGATCTTTCGCTGCAGCAGCATGATGCCATAGACCAAAGCTTCCGCGGTGGGCGGGCAGCCGGGCACGTAGATGTCCACCGGCACGATGCGGTCGCAACCACGCACCACCGCATAGGAATAATGATAATAGCCGCCGCCATTGGCGCAGGAGCCCATGGAGATGACGTAGCGCGGCTCCGGCATCTGGTCGTAGACCTTGCGAAGCGCCGGCGCCATCTTGTTGGTGAGCGTGCCGGCGACGATCATCACGTCCGATTGCCGGGGCGAGGCGCGCGGCGCAAAGCCGAAACGTTCAAGATCGTAGCGCGGCATGGAGGCCTGCATCATCTCCACCGCGCAGCAGGCGAGCCCGAAGGTCATCCACATCAGCGAGCCGGTGCGCGCCCAATTGATCAGCGCATCCGCATTGGCGACGAGGAAACCCTTGTCCTTAAGCTCCTCGCCCATCGCGGCGAGATAGGGATCGTTGTCCGGGATTTTCGCGCCGCCTTCGACGCCGGACCGGCCGGCCTGTCCGTAAGGGGTGGTGGGCGGGATCACTCCCATTCGAGCGCTCCCTTCTTCCATTCATAGATGAAACCGACCGTGAGGACCGCCAGGAACACCACCATCGACCAGAAGCCGAAGGCGCCGGTCGATTTCAGCGTGATGGCCCAGGGGAACAGAAACGCAACCTCCAGGTCGAAAATGATGAAAAGGATCGACACCAGGTAGAAACGGACGTCGAACTTCATCCGCGCATCGTCGAAGGGCGGGAAGCCGCATTCATAGGCCGAAAGCTTCTCCGGATCGGGCTTGGAGGGCGCCAGCACCAAAGGCACCACCGCGAGAACGACGCTGATCCCGCCGGCAATCACGATGAACAGCAGAATGGGAAGGTATTCCAGGAGGAAAGCGTCCATGACTGCTCGCATTTCGGACCAAGGCCAGGCGCGACGGCGTGGCGTTGACGTTCTTCACCGGTGTCGTTTTCGCAGGTGCAGTATAGTGCGCGAATGTCCGGTTGCAACGCGGGGGTTAGAGCAAGATTCGACAGGAAAGGAAAGCGGTTCCCTGCTTTTTTTGAGGGAAAACAGGGTTCGGCTGGAGCTTTGCGCGACAGAACAGCCTCGCTCGCTTCATGAGCAGGACTGGCGGGAGCGACGGGGCTCGAACCCGCGACCTACGGCGTGACAGGCCGTCACTCTAACCAACTGAGCTACGCCCCCGCGGGCGTGAAACATAGTAACGCGAAGAGAGCGCGGGTGTAAGCACGTGACGGTGAGGTGTCAAGCATGCGGGCGGTGGTTCCGGCCGGCCTTATGAAGCTACGGTAAACCCGGCGGGCGGCAGGCCTTCCTGCTGGCGCCGCCACATGCCTTCATAGGCCCGTTCCAGATGGCGCGTGTAGCGGCCAATGTCGAACAGCGGGGACATGCTCTGCCGATCAGCCAGCTTCGCCTTGAGGGCTGCCAGCCTTGGCGCGTCGCGTGCCAGGGCCAAAGCGCGGGCTTCGTAATCCGCCGGAGAATTTGCAATCAGCTCCGGCATGTTCACGCTCTGCAGGAGGCTCGCCCCTACCCTGCCCGCGAAAGCCGGACCGCGACAGGTCAGGACCGGAAGTCCCGACAGAAGCGCATCGCACGCCGTGGCATGCGCATTGTAAGGCACCGTATCGAGGAAAAGATCGGCAAGCCTGAGACGCGCCAAATGGTCGGCCCCCGATTCGATGTATGGGGCGAATACCAGCCGCTCGCCGGCGATGCCGCGGGCTTGCGCCTCCCGCCGCAGATTTTGCCGCGCGGCCTCGTTTGTCCGGCCCAGCCACATGACGCTCCCCGGGACTTCCGCCAGCAGCCGCATCCAGATGTCGAAGATGCCGGGTGCAATCTTGTAGCTCGCATTGAAACAGCAGAAGACGAAGCCCTGCTCCGGCAGTCCCAACTCGGTCCGGGTGAAAAGGCGCGTGCTCGCTTCTGGCGCAGAACTCGGCGGCAGGAAGGTACCGGGCAGGTTTACAATCTTCTCCGCGTAATAGGCGTGTTCGGCATTGGGCCCGACATTCGCGTCGGCGATCAAATAATCGATATAGTCCGCGCCCATCGTGCCGGGAAAACCCAGAAAATTCACCTGAACCGGCGCCGGCCGCTCCGCCAGGATGGCCGCGCGGCAGCCATCGGTGAACCCCGTCAGGTCGATGGCGATATCGACCTCCATCTTCCGGAGCATTGCGGCGACATCGGAGTCGAGGGCGCTGTCCACATCGAAGAAATGTTCGAAACTGCCTGCGATACGAGAGCGCATGTCAGTGCCTGCGCCAGGCCCAAAGGCTACGCCAATCGTTTCGAAGCGTGTCTTGTCGTGATGCTCGAACACACCGGCAAGCAGGGTGGCAACGGGATGAGGACGAAAATCGCCCGAGATATAGGCGATGCGAATGCGCGGATGCGAATAGGCCTCGCCGTTCCACAAAGGCGGCCGCGGTGGAAATTGATCCGCCGTCCAGATGCGGGCGCAGCTTAGCTCTTGCTCCGTCGACAAGCCGAGCGGCTTGGCGTGAAACGGCGCAACAATTTTCTTTGACGCTTGCAGGCCGGCGATTGCATCCGCACGCTCCGCATCGAATTTGCGCCAGTCGCAGTCTTGCAGCCGCGCGAAGATGAGATGGCCCAGCATGAACGGATAATCCGGATTGCTCGCCAGCAGCCGCTCATAATCCTGGGCCGCCGCCCCAAAGCGCTGCAAACGCGCCAGCACCGCGGCGCGATTCATCAAGGCCTCGGTCAGCGCGGGATTGAGCGCGAGCACCCGGTCAAGGCAACCGAGTGCTTCTTCGTCCCGGTGCAGCCGCCGCAGCGCATAGCTGCGCATGAACAGCGCATCGGCCGACATCGGATTGAGCCGTGCCGCCTCTCCGGTGAAATGCTGCGCCTCCTCGAAGCGGCCGTTCTGCCCATGCAGCAAACCCAAAAGATAGAAGGCATCGAAATTTCGCGGATCGCTTTGCAGGACCGATTGATACAGCGCAGCGGCCCGTTCGTGCTCGCCGGTCTGATGCAGCCGCCACGCTTCCGCCAATAGGGAATCGCCCGACAATGGTCTCAGGCCCCGCGCGGAACGGAAAAGGCAACCGGTGGCAGGCCGCCCTGATAGCGCTCCCACATATGCACAAAGGCCGCCTCAAGGTGGGAAGTAAAACGGGCCGTGTCGAACAAGGGCGCAGCATCGCGCGTTTTCGTCAATCGAGCCTTCAGCGCGGTCAATCTCGCGGGCTCGCGGGCCAGTGTGAGGGCCAGGGTTTCGTACTCGGCGAGCGAGGGCACGATCAGTTCCGCCAAATCGACAGCGCGCAGCAAACTCGCTGCCACGCGGCCGGCGAAAGTTCGGCCGAGTACCGTAAGAACCGGCAAACCGGCAAACAGCGCATCGCTGGCAGTGGTGTGGGCGTTGCAGGGCAGCGTGTCGAGGAAGAGGTCGGCCAGGGATTGGCGCGCAAGATGGTCCTCGACATGGGTGCGCGGCGCGAAGACGAGCCGGTCTGTGGTTACGCCGCGCGCTTCCGCCTCGCGCTTGAGATTGGCGGTGGCGGCGGCGTTATCCTCAAACAGCCACAGCACGCTTCCGTCCACGGTGCGCAACAATCGCATCCAAATATCGAAGATCGGCGGGGAGATCTTGTAGCTGTTGTTGAAGCAGGCAAAGACAAAACCGCTTTCGGGCAGCCCCACATCGTGGCGCGCCGGCATCGCCACGGATATCGTCCGTTTTGAATCATTGGCCTGATAACTGTCCGGCAGATACACCACTTTCTCGCTGTAATGCCGCTGGTCGGCGGACGGGATCACGATATCGTCGGCGAGGATGTAATCCATATAGTCCGCGCCCATGGTTCCGGGGTGCGCCAGATAATTCACCTGGATCGGTGCAGCACGCGCGGCGAAAATTCCCGGCCGGCTGTCCTGGGTAAAGCCCTTCAGATCGACTGCGATATCGATTTCCATGTCGCGCAGCATCGCGGCAATTTCGCTATCGCTTTTTCCGCTGGCGTCGATGAAACGATCGCAGCCGCGCATCAGGCGAGTGCGCATCGCACTTTTGTCATCGACGCCAAAGGACATCAGGCTGGACTCGAAACGCGCGCGATCATGATGCTCGAACACGCCCGCAATCAGGAATGCCGTGGCATGGGCGTGGAAATCCGCCGACAGATACGCCACCCGAATCTTCTCATAGCGATAGATTTCGCCACGCCAAACCGGAGACGATGGCGGACACCGTTCTGCAACCCAAAGCCGCGCGACTGTGAGCTGTGCGGCGGGATCATCCAGAATCAAGGTGCTGCCATGCGCCGAGATGGCGAGCTTTCCCGCCGCGATTTCGTCGGCAAGCCGCGCGCGGTCCGCATCGAACGAGCGCCAATCGCAAGCATAGGTGCGCGCCAGCACGAGATTACCCAAGGCATAGGGAAACGCCGGCGCAGCGGCGAGGAGTGCCGCATAACCGGCCGCGGCATCTTCATAGCGCTTGATCTCGAACAGTGCCGTGGCGCGGTTGCTGAGCGCGTCCGCATCGCCGGGCGCCAAGACCAGCGCGCGATCGAAACTGGCAATCGACTCGCTATGGCGTTTCAATGCCAGCAACGCTACGCCGCGATTGATCAGCGCTTCCGCATAATCGGGCTTCAGCGCGATGGCGCGGTCAAAGGCCGCAACCGCCTCCTCCGGCCGTTGCAAGCGCTGCAACGCACAGCCAAGATTGTAAAACGCATCGGGCGATTGCGGATTGAGCTTCACCGCTTCGCCGATACCGCGTACTGCATCCTCGAAGCGACCCTGCTGGAAATGGACAAAACCAAGCAGATAGCGCGCGTGGAAATTGCGGGGGCTGGTTTGAAGGACCGCGGAGTAAAGCCGGGCCGCTTCGGTGAGATCGCCAGCCTGATGCGAACGGACGGCATTGGCGAGGAGCGCATCGTTCATGAGGCGCTCTCGTCCACGGCGAAACTTTGCGGCGTCTCCCCACGAAGGGCCCGCGCCCGCATTTCCTCAAAAGCGCGTTCGAGATTGCGGGTAAACCGAGCAGTGTCGAAGGCCGGTGCGGCGCGCCGGTTGTGCGCGAGCTTTGCCTTTATGGCGACGAGCGCCGCAGGATCACGCGCCAACGATATGGCTTTCGCCTCATAGGCTGGAAGTGAATCCGTGACAAGCTCGTCCAATTCTGCGGCGTGCAGAAGGCTGGCCGCGACCCGGCCCGCGAAGGTCGTGCCCTTGCAGGTCAGCACCGGCAAGCCCGCCGATAGCGCATCGCTTGCGGTGGTGTGCGCATTGCAGGGGAGCGTGTCCAGGAACAAATCCGCAAGCCGGAGCCGCGCCAGATGAGCCGCCGGGTCGTCCACAAAGGGCGCGAACACGATCCGCTCCCCAGCCACGCCGCGCGCCTCAGCCTCGCGCACCAGATTGCGCCGCACCGGCCCATTGCTCTCGGGGAGCCACAAAACGCTTCCTTCGACGGCCGTCAAAATTCGCATCCAGGTTGCGAATATTTCCGGCGTGAATTTGTATGTGTTGTTGAAGGAACAAAAGACAAAGCCATGCTCAGGCAATTCCGCATCGGCGCGGCTAGGCGTGATGGAAGAAATGGCGCGCGCGTCGTCGCCCGGCAAATAGGTATGAGGCAGATAAACAATCTTCTCGCTGTAATGGCGCTCTTCGTCCGCGCGAATGACGATCCGGTCAGCCAAGATATAGTCCATGAATCCGCAGGCCATGGTACCGGGATAACCCAGATAATTCACCTGCACCGGCGCCGGACGCGCGGCGAAAATCCCATTTCGGCATCCCGCCGTCGGCCCCATGAGGTCGATGACGATATCCGCCTCCATCTCGCGCAACAGCCTGGCGGTATCGAAGTCGCTTTTGCCCCGCACGTCGATGAAATGTTCGAACGCGCCTGCCGCGCGCGAACGCAAGGTGCTGCCATCGTCAGGTCCGTAAGAAATCGCAATGGTCTCGAAGCGGCTTTTGTCATGATGTTCGAAGGCGCCCGCCATCAGAATGGAAACCGGATGGATGCGAAAATCGCCGGACACATAGGCAATACGAATGCGCCCGTGGTTGTAGCGTTCGCCGCGCCACAGCGGCGCGGTCGCGCGGTGCCGCCCCATCCAAATTTGCGTGCATTGCCGCTGCGCGGCCGGCGATTCGGAAATCATGATGTTGCCGAACGGCACGATGACCGGAAGCCCCGCATCAATCGCATCGGCGATTTTCGCGCGCTCCTCCGAAATCCCGTGCCAATCGCAAGCCGCGAGCTTGGCGAACACCAGATGACCGCGGGCATAGGGAAGGTCGGGCGCGATGGACAGCGCGCGCTCATGATCGTGAATCGCCGCATCCAGATCCTGAAGCTCGGATTGCACGAGCCCGCGATTGTGCCAGGATTGCGCGCTGTCCGGGCGCAGCGCAATCGCTTCGCTGAACGAATCCCGCGCCTCGGCGAAGCGCTTCAATTCCGAGAATGCGACACCGCGATTGTGCCAGCTTTGCGCGGAATCGGGATGGCGCGCGAGATAAAGATCATAGGCCGCGATACATTCGCGAAACCTCCGCAGGGCAAGCAGCGCATTGGCACGGCGAAACATCGCCTCTTCATGATCCGGCGCGCGCTGCAACGCGGCGTCAAATGCGGAGAGCGCATCCGCATTGCGGCCAAGCCCCTGCAAGGCGCAGCCATGCGCGCAATGCGCGGCGGCGGAGTCCGGGCACAGACGGACCGCTTCCGCCAGCAACCGGCGGGCATCCTCATAATGTCCGCTTTCGGCATGGAGGAGCCCCAGCGAAAGAAGCGCTTCCACATTGCGTGCGTCCGCTCGCAGCGCCTGCGCATAAAGCCGCGCGGCATCGGACACGTTGCCCACCGCTTGCGCGCGCCGCGCATCCCTGAGCAGCAATTCGTTCATGGCGGCAGCGAACCGCCCGCCATGAATGTTGCCGGCGGAAGCCCGTGCTGCGCGCGTTCCCACATCTGTGTATAGGCCGCTTCGAGGCTGCGCGTGATCCGCACCGTATCGAACAAGGCGCAGCTGTTGCGGTTGGCGCGGAGCTTTGCCTTGATCACGGCAAGTGCTGCGGGATCGCGCGCGAGCTTCAGTGCCAGCGCCTCATAATCCGCCGGCGAATGCGTGATCAATTCCGGCAAACCAGCGGCGGTGAGCAAGCTCGCCGCGACGCGGCCCGCAAAGGTCGATCCCGCAAGGGTGAGGACCGGCAACCCCGCCCACAGCGCATCGCTTGCCGTGGTGTGCGCATTGTAGGGCAGCGTGTCGAGAAACAGATCGGCAACGCTCTGGCGCGCCAGATGCGACGCCGGATCGGTGCGGGGCGCGAAGACCAGCCGCTCCGGCGAAATCCCGCGCGCCGCCGCTTCGCGGCGCAAATTGGCGGCAACGGCATCATTGTCCTTGAGCAGCCACAGCACGCTCCCATCCACTTGCGTCAGCAGCCGCATCCAAATGCCAAACGTCTCCGGGAGGATCTTGTGGTTGTTGTTGAAGCAGCAAAAGACGAATCCGGGCGGCAAGCCCAGCTCGATCCGCGTAGGAATCCGCGTTGCCACCGCCCGTTTGGAATCATTGCATTGATAGGTGTCGGGCAAATAGGCGATCTTCTCCGTGTAGAACGGCCTGTGTTCGGGCGGGATCACAACGGAATCGGCGATCAGATAATCGACGCAGTCGATGCCCATGCTTCCGGGGAAGCCAAGATAATGCGCCTGCACGGGGGCCGGGCGATAGTTCAGGATGCCGGGGCGGCCCTCATTCGTGTAGCCCTTCAAATCCACCGCGATGTCGATCTCCATCTCGCGCAGCAATTCGGCCACTTCCATATCGCCGCGGTCCCGCACGTCGCAAAACCGGTCGAACGCATTGGCCAGCCGCGCCCGCATCGGGCTGTGGTCATCGGCCGAATAGGAAATCGCAACGGTTTCGAAGCGCGTCCGGTCGTGCTGTTCGAACACCCCCGCCATCAGGAACGCGGTGGCATGGGTGCGAAAATCCGCCGACAGATAAGCGAGCCTGATCCGGTCATGGCGATAGATTTCGCCATTCCACAAGCGTCCCGCAGGGGGGCGCAGGATATCGCCTGCCCACAACCGGGCACATTGCAGCGCTTCCTCCGGCGAATGCGAAATCACCGCATTTCCGGTAGGATCGAGAACCACGCGCCCTGAAGTGATATCGGCGGAAATTTTCGCGCGCTCGGCATCGAGCGATTGCCAATCGCAGCAATGCAGATGGCAGATCGCGATATAGCCCGGAACCCATTGCGGCGGCGCTTCGCCGCTGAGCAGCATGGCGTAGTCGCGCGCGGCCTCCTCGAAGCGCTCCATCATGAATAGCGTGGTGCCGCGGCTTTCCCGCATCGGCAGATCGCCGGGCGCCAGGCTCACGGCACGGTCGAAGCAGGCCAGCGCGTCGGGCATCCGTTTGAGCGATCGGAGCGCCAGCCCGCGTGCATGCCAGGCGTCCGCATTGTCCGGCTTCAGCGCCAGATAGCGCTCATAGGCATCGGCCGATTCCTCGATCCTGCCGAGGCGCGTCAACAGGTCGGCACGCCACGCCAGAAGTTCGGGGTCGTTTGGCGCGGCTTGCAAAGCCTTCTCGGCCGCCGGAAGCGATTCCGCATTTCGCTGCAAAAGCCCCAGCGCAATCGCACGGTTCTTCAGCGCTTGCTGGTAGTTCGGTTTCAGCGTCAGAGCGCGGTCGAAATGATGCAGCGCCTCTTCGAACCGTTCGAGCGACTGCAGCATGCCGCCGCGATTGTTCCAGGCTTCCGCAATGTCCGGCCGCAACGCGAGCACATTTTCGGAATTGGCCAACGCCTCCTCCCGGCGGCCCAAGGCCCAAAGCGTGCCGGTGCGGTTGACCAGCGCCTCCAGATAGTTGGGCTTCAGCGCAAGCGCGGTATCGAACGACGCAAGGGCTTCTTCCTGCCGGTTCAGCTTCTGCAACAGACAGGCATGGTTGTAGGCGGCATCGGCGGCATTGGGATTGGCCCGCAAAGCCGCCCGGAGCAGCCGCTCCGCCTCGTCCAGCCGGCCCTGTTGGTAATGGAGCACACCGAAGGCATGCAGCGCGCCGAAATGCTGCGGCTCTGCCCGGAGCACTTGCGCATACAGTTCCGCCGCCTCGGCCAATTTGCCGGCCCGGCGCAGCTTCAATGCGTTTTGCAGCAGCGCTTCGCTCATGGGGTTTTCGCAACGGCGAAACTTTGGGGTGCAAGTCCGGTCTGGCTGCGCTCCCACATGATCGTGTAGGCGCGTTCCAGATCGCGCGTGAAGCGGAGCGTGTCGAAAAGGGCTGAAGTCTTCCGGTTGTGCATCAGTTTGTCTTTAACCGCCTGCAGCGCATTCTTGTTGCGCGCAAATTCGAGCGCCATCGTTTCATACGAATCCGGCGACGGCGCAATCATATCCCCAAGGCCTGCCGACCGCAGCAGGCTGGCCCCAACCCGGCCGGCAAATGTCTCACCCACCGCGCTGAGCACCGGCACGCCGGCCCACAGTGCGTCGCACGCCGTCGCATGCGCATTATACGGCAGGGCATCCAGGAACAGATCGGCCAATGTCAGCCGCGCGAGGTGATCGGCATCGCTGGCGACGAAATCGGCAAACACCAGGCGCTCGCCTGCAACGCTACGCGCTTGCGCCTCCTGCCGCAAATTGGCCGCCGCACTCGCATTGGTCTGCGCGAGCCACAGCACGCTGCCGTCCATCTCGCGCAAAAGACGCATCCAGAGATCGAACATCTCCGGGGTAATTTTATAGACGTGGTGAAAGGCGCAGAACACGAAGCCATTGTCCGGCAGCCCTGCTTCGCCGCGCGACGGCGCCCGCTCGGCGATGGGGCGTCCGCCGCCACCCGGCAGATAACTATACGGCAGGTGAACGACGTTCTCCGTATAATGCGCACGCCGCGCATCCGGAACGACGATCTTATCGGCAATGATATAATCGACATAATCCGCGCCCATGGTTGCGGCATAACCAAGATAGTTCACCTGAACCGGCGCAACGCGGTGCGGCAGGATCGTGGGGCGGCAATCTTCCGTGAAGCCCATCAGGTCGATGGCGATATCGATTTCCATATCCCGCAGGCGCTGCGCCGTCCGGTCGCCCCGCTCGTCTCGAATATCGATGAAATGCTCGAACGCCTGCGTCAGCCGCCGGCGCATCGGACTTTTGTCGTCGGGTCCGAACGATAAAGCGAATGTCTGGAACCGCTCGCGGTCGTGATGTTCGAACACGCCGGCCATAAGACGCGCCACCGCATGGGCATGGAAATTGCCCGACAGATATGCCACGCGGATACGGTCATGGCGGTAGCGCTCGCCTTTCCACAGCGGCTGGGGCGCGGGTGGGAATTTCTCCGCCGCAAATGCGCGCGCCACGCTGTGGATGGCAGCCTCGTCGGGGTACAGCACAAGCGCATGAAACGGCCCCAGCGGCGTTCCCTTGTTTGTGCTCTCCCTGACCGCGGCAAGTTCGCCATCGAGATTGCGCCAGTCGCAGATGCACAGTTTCGCGAAAACCAAAGAGCCGCGCGCATATGGGCAATCGGGATCCAGTTCCAAAACCTGCGTGAGACCCTGCGCCGCTTCCTCGAACCGCCGCATCGACAACAGATGGATGGCGCGATTGTAGACCGTTTCCACGTTGCCGGGCTTCAGCGCGATAGCCCTGTCGTAGTTTTCCAGCGCTTCATCGGCGCGGCCCAGTTTGGCGAGCGCATCGGCGCAAAGCTGATAGGCCTCCGCATTGCCTGGATCGAGCGCGCGTGCCTGTCCGGCATCCGCCAATGCCGCGCTGAAATCCTCCAGCCGGAGCGAAGCCTCGCTCCGGCTCCTCAGGGCGTCGGCGTAATGGGGCTTAAGGGCAATGGCCTTGCTGAAGCTCACCCTCGCGTCGTCGTAGCGATCGAGCTTTCGCAAGCCTACGCCGCGCATGTACCAGGCCTCCGGCGATTTGGGACGCAATTGCACCAGCGGATCGAAATGGGCGAGCGCTTCCGCATGGCGCCCAAGCTGCATCAGCGCCGTCCCGCAATTGCCATGCGCTTCCGCATAATCGGGTTTGATCGCGAGCGCGGAAGAAAAACAGGCAAGCGCTTCCTCACGGCGGTTCAGCTTCAGGAGGAGCGAACCACGATTGTACAGCGCGTCCGCCGCGCGGGGCTCGATTGTCAGTGCCCGCGCGATCAGCTGCTCCGCCTCATCGAGCGCGCCGGCCTGATAACGCAGGATGCCGAGCGCATGCAGCGCCTCGAAATGCCGCGGCTGCTGACGCAGGATCTCGCTGTAAATTGCCGCGGCTTCCGCCAGCCGACCGGCACGCCGCAACGCCAACGCGTTCTGAAGCACGACCTGGTTCATGGGATGCTGTCCACCGCAAAACTTTCCGGCGCGAGACCCTGGCGCTGGCGTTCCACCATGTGCGTGAAGGCGCGTTCCAGATTGCGCGCAAACTGCGCGGTGTCGAACAGCGCGCAGCGATCGCGGTTGGCGGCGAGTTTCGCCTTCACGGCCGCCAATGCCGGTCTGTCGCGCGCAAGTTTGAGCGCAAGCTCCTCGTATTCCGCGGGGGATGCCGTCACCAGTTCGGAAAGACCAGCCGCGTTGAGCACACTGCCGGCAACACGTGCCGCAAAGGTGGGGCCCAGAAACGTCACCACCGGCAGCCCGGCCCATAGCGCGTCGCTGCAGGTGGTGTGCGCCGTATAGGGCGAGGTGTCGAGGAAAAGATCGGCCAGACGTTGGCGGGCCAGGTGCTCCGGCGGCGTGGTGCGGGGCGCAAAGATCAACCGTTCTTTCGCGATTCCGCAGGCTTCCGCCTGTTTGTGCAAATTTGCTGCCGCCGCCGCATTGTCTTCCAGCAGCCACAGCACGCTATCTTCGACTTTCGCGAGCAGCCGCATCCAGATGGCGAATATCTCCGGCATGATCTTGTAATTGTTATTGAAGCAGCAGAACACGAAACCGTTTTCCGGCAGCCCCAGACTTTGCCGCACCGGCATCTCTGCCGCGATGGCACGCTTGGAATCATTGGCCTGATAGGTATCGGGCAGATAGACCACCTGCTCGCTATAAAAATGCCGCGCTTCATCCGGGATGATGATGCGGTCGGCCAGGATGTAATCGATGTGATCGGCGCCCGACGTGCCGGGAAAGCCCAGAAAATTCGCCTGCACGGGCGCGGGCCTATAGCCAAGAATGCCGGGGCGGCAGCCTTCGGTGAAGGCCATCAGATCGACCGCAACATCCACCTCCATCCGCTTCAGCATTGCGGCGACATCGCCATCGCCCATCAGGCGCACATCATGGAAATGTTCAAAGCTTGCGGCAATCCGGCGATGAATGTCGCTCTCGACGCCGGGCCCGAACGAAATGCCGATGGTTTGGAAGCGGCTCTTGTCGTGTTGCTCGAATAATCCGGCAATCAGGAAGGCGACCGGATGGGGCCGGAAATCCGCCGTCAGATAGGCGACGCGAATGCGATCATGGCTGTAGCGTTCGCCGTGCCACAAAGGCGGGCCCGCCGCTTCGTCGGCCATGAAGATGCGGGCGCATTGCAGCTGGTCTTCCGGAGAGCGTGAAATCGGCAGATTGCCCTGCGGATCGATGATGCGCTTCCACGCCCGCAATCCTTCGGACAAATTGCGCCGGTCCTCATCCAAATGGCGCCAATCGCAAACGCGAATCCGGCATTGGATAAGGAAGCCTTCGACGTAAGGCAAATCGGGCGCGAGCTGGAGCGCGCGCTCGAAGTCGCGTCCCGCTTCCTCGAAACGCTTCAGCTCGAACAGCACATTGGCGCGATTGTTGCGCGCGTCCACATTGGCGGGATCGAGCGCCACGGCCCGATCGAAACAGGTGAGCGCCTCGGCCTGCCGCCGCAGCTCCACGAGAGCAACGCCTCGCATGCTCCAGGCCTGTGCATGATTGGGCGCCACTGCCAGAAATGCCTCGTAGGCGGCTGCGGCTTCCGCATAGCGTTTGAAATACAGAAACAGGTCGGCGCGGCGGTACAGCGCCTCGGCATTTTTCGAATCCAACGCGAGCGCGCGTTCGTAACTCGCGAGCGCTTCGATTGGCCGGTTCAACACCAGTTGTGCCCCGCCGAGATTGACCCACGCCTGCGGCAGGTTGGGACGCAGCGCCGCCAGCCGTTCGAAATCGCGTATGCCCTCGGCCGCACGGCCCATCCGCAGCAGCGCGCCGCCGCGATTGCCGAGCGCTTCGGCATAATCGGGCCGAACGGCGAGCGCCCTGCTGAAACTGGCCAGCGCATCCTCCAGCCGGTTAAGCTTGAGAAGCAGAGAGGCGCGATTGTACAGCGCTTCCGCATGGCTGGGATTGACGAGCACCGCCTCGCCGACAAGCCGCTCCGCCTCTTCGATCCGCCCCGACTGGTAATGAAGCAGCCCCAGCGCATGCAGCGCCTCGAAATGACGCGGCTGTTCCTGGAGGAGCCGCGCATACAGCTGCGCCGCTTCGGCGAACCTGCCGGCACGGCGCAAATCGGCTGCGTTCTGCAGAACGGATTCGTTCATGGGACCCGCACGACCGGTAAACGATCTTCAGACGCGTATTAGCCCGTCTCGCGGCAAGCGGAAATGCCACAAGCGGGGTTTCCGCAGAGCATCGGCATTAATACGGCAGGCCCGTGGCCGGATTGGTCGGGGTCTGGGTGGTTGACCCGGCCGAGTCCATGCCGGTGCGTACGGCCGCGCCGGTCCGCGGTCCCAGCGGGGCGGATGGCCCGCGCAATTCCACCATCGAAACCTTGCCGTCCTTGGTCTTGTCCGCGAGTTCGAAATAGGAATGCACAGTGTTACCGAATTCGCGCGCGTCCACGCAGCCGTCGAGATTCCAATCGACCAGCGGCGAGGCTTCCGCGCCATCGCGCGTCAGGCGAGCCTGGTTCTCCGCCCGCACTTCGGCGGGGTCCAGGCAACCATCGCCATTCATGTCGGCGGCGGCAAAATCGGCTTTCAGTCCGGCTTCCATTTCCGCCCGCGTGATAATGCCATCATGATCGGCATCGTAACGAAGCAGCAGCGCAGCACTGGCGGGCAAACCGGCAGGCATACGCTGCGCGGCCCAGGCCGCCCCCGAGAGGCTCACAATCAGGGCCGCGATTGCTGCGGCCTGAAGATTCGCAATGCGCATCATGAGAAGACCTCCACCACCTGAAAATACAACATTTGCCATGACCGGGGAAAGCTGAAACCCCGGCACGCACTACCGCCGCCGGCGCTCCTGCTCTTCCGCAGGCACGAACGTGCCGGGCATCCGTGGAAGCCTAAGCTCGTTCATGTCCAGCTTGCCGTCGTTATCTTTGTCCAATTCGGCGAACATCGAACGTGCCGTGGTCGCGAACTCATCGAAATCGATCATGCCGTTCTGATTCCAATCGATCAGCGGCGAGGCGCCCGTGCCGAAGGCGCGAAACCGGCGGTCGTTCTCGACCTGCATCTCTCTGAGGTCGATCCGCCCATCATGGTTAAGATCGCAGGCATCGAATTGCCGCTTCAGCGCCGATTCCATTTCGTCGCGCGTGACCGTTCCGTCGCTGTTTCCGTCGAAGGAGAGCATGAAGCGAATATTCTGCTCCTGTTCGCTGGGTGGGCGATTGGCGCCCCCCATTCCACGTTGCGGAGGCCCACGGCGTGGACCGGCACAGCCCGCCAGAACGATGAGAATTGCGGCACCGATGGCGGCTATCCGGATCCCGAACATCATGCGTGCGCGGCCAATTCTCTTAATCCCCCTCTTTTAGCGCCCTTTGGCTGAATGGCGCATGAATTCGGCGCAAGCCCTTCTTGTAGGCGCCTTCGGGGCAATAGTCTTCCCATGATCCACATTCAAGGGTCCCGGCAGCAGCTTGGCAGGCAGGGTGGCGCGACAATGGCGCAAATCCGGCGAAACGCGAAGCGAGCGAAGGCTGGTGGGCGGTGACGGTTTCGAACCGCCGACATCCTGCGTGTAAAGCAGGCGCTCTACCGCTGAGCTAACCGCCCCCGCGCAATCTTATAGCACCGGCCTATGGCTTCATTTCAACGGTTCATCTTGTGTGGCGGAGTGCGCCGCGCTTAGCCAAGGCCTCCCGCAATAGAATCTCGATCTGGGCGTTGGTGCTACGCAGTTCAGCAGCCGCCAAACG
>DATARE010000006.1:0-7711 GCA_036264295.1 Micropepsaceae bacterium
TATGGGTAGAGCGGAATCCTTCAATTTCAGGTGAATGGGTTCATCCTCGTCGTGGCGCGTGCCAGAGAGAAAAACCGAGGACAGCCGGTCGAAGCTGAGGACACCGTCTGGCTTAGGGTAGGCAATGGCTTTGGCCTGGGCGGCCGGAACGAGCTGCGCATAATCGGGACCTTTGCCGTGCAGCGTGCCAAAGGGGCTAAAACCGAAAAGCTGATTGGCCCACATATCCAGCGCGCCCAGAGGAACGCCCAGAATTGTGCCATAACGGGACCATAGCGGTTTGACATTCCGCACCCGTTTCAAATCCCGAAAAACCGAGGAAGCACGATAAGCGGCTTCATAAGCAGACAGGCAATCGCCTCCGCGTCCCTGTGCAATGGCATCGAAGGCCGCGTCCGCGGCCATCATCCCGGTCAGAATCGCGTTATGGCTTCCTTTGATGCGCGGGACATTCACGAAACCGGCGGCACAGCCGATCAGCGCTCCACCGGGAAAGATCAGTTTGGGGACCGCTTGGAAGCCGCCCTCCGTGATAGCGCGAGCGCCATAGGCGATCCGCCGTCCGCCTTGCAGCATCGCACGCATGAACGGATGCGTCTTGAAGCGCTGAAATTCCTCGAACGGCGAGAGATAGGGATTGCGGTAATCCAGATGGACGACAAAGCCGACTGCCGCGAGATTGTCGCCATAATGATAGACGAAGGATCCCCCGCCGGTGTGATTGTCGAGCGGCCAGCCCATGCTGTGCATGACAAGGCCCGCACGATGCCGGTCCTTGGGCAGCTCCCACAATTCTTTTAACCCGAGACCGTAGGTTTGCGGGCTGCGGCCTTCTGCGAGGCCATAGCGGGCGATGATCTGTTTGGCGAGCGAACCGCGAGCGCCTTCCGCGATGAAAACATATTTCCCCCGCAGCGCCATGCCGCGCGTGTAGTTGGATTTGTGATGGCCGTCGCGCGCCACGCCCAGATCGCCGGTGATCACACCGGTGATTTCCCCGGTTTCTCCAAGCTCAACATCGACAGCCGAGAATCCGGGATAGATTTCCACGCCGAGCCCTTCGGCTTGTGCCGCCAGCCAGCGGCAGAGCAACCCAAGACTGACGATGTAATTGCCGCGATTGCTCATCAGCGGCGGCATCAAGACGTGCGGCAACCGAATGTGCCCCGCAGGTCCCAAAAAATAAAACCGATCCTCGGCAACGGGTGTTTCGACGGGCGCGCCACGATCCTTCCAATCCGGAATCAGCGCATTCAAGCCGACAGGATCGATGATGGCGCCCGATAGGATGTGGGCACCGACTTCGGCGCCCTTTTCGAGCACGCAGACGCTGATCTCCCGCCCCTCGGCCGCAGCGCACTGTTTCAGACGGATCGCCGCCGCCAAACCCGCCGGTCCGGCGCCGACGATCACGACGTCGAATTCCATGCTTTCGCGCGATTCATCCATGGGGTCGGTCTTAGGCGCCACGCCTTTGCCGGGTCAATGGCAAGGAAAGCTGACGCGCGTCCTTGGGATCGCGTAACATCGGCCCATGGCGGACCCAACGTTCGAACGATCCCTTGCGGCGCTGCGCTGGCTTATCGAAGCCGGTGCGGACGAAGCCATTGCGGAGGAGCCGGTGAACCGGTTTGCGCCGAAACACCCATCACCCCGTGAGGGGGAGAGCGTTCCGTCCCCTCCCCGGACGGCCTTTGTCCGTCCGACCCTCCCTCAAGGGGAGGGTGGAAAGCGTGCGGCCGCAAGTGCGGAAGCCGTATCGCTCGGCACCGGGCCCGGGGCGGCGCGTGCATTGGCATCGTCCTGCGCCACGCTGGACGAACTCAAACACGCGCTGCGGAATTTCGAAGGCTGCGAACTGAAGCGTTATGCCAAGAACACGGTCTTCGCCGATGGCACGCCGCAAGGACGTATCATGCTGATCGGCGAGGCCCCGGGACGCGATGAGGACGAACAGGGGCTCCCCTTTGTCGGACGCGCAGGAAAACTGCTTGACCGGATGCTCGGCGCCATCGGCCTGGATCGCGGCAAAGTCTACATCACCAATGTGCTGAATTGGCGTCCGCCGCAGAATCGCGATCCCTCACCGGAAGAAGCGGCAGCGTGCCTGCCCTTCCTCCATCGGCATATCGAGCTTGCCGACCCGCAAATTCTCATCCTGCTTGGCGCGGTATCGGCGCGGCACGTACTGGGTCTGACGGATGGGATCATGCGGCTGCGTGGCCGGTGGGAGCTCTACCAGAGCGCGCATCTGGGACGGGCAATTCCCGTGATGCCGACCCTTCACCCCGCCTTTCTGCTTCGCCAGCCCGGCGCTAAGCGGTTGGCTTGGCGTGATCTTTTGGCGATTTCGGAAAAAATCGAGCAGCTTGGGCTTGCCTGACCGCCCCCTCCTGGGCAACCATGTTCGTGCTTTGGAGGACACGATTTGAAAAAATTTGGCCTGTTGGCGCTTGCCGGATTCTGTTGCATCACCGTTTTCGCGAGCGCTCAGGCTGCCGATGAGGTCGCCAGCTCCACGGTGCTGTCTCCTGACGATGTGAAGCTGTACGGGGAGATTTTCGCCAGCCAGAAATCCGGACAATTCGCCAAGGCCGACCGGCTGATCGCCAAGCTCGAAGACAAATGCTTGATCGGCTATGTGCTGGAAGACCGTTATGTCGGGCCGCACTACCGGGCGAAATTCGCCGAGCTGAAATCCTGGCTGGAAGACTATGGCGATTTGGTCGGTGCCGATGCTGTCTACAAGCTGGCGGTAAAGCGCGCACCCAAGAAAACTGCCGTTCCGGCCCCGGCACGAGCCCATTGGCGCGGCGCCGCCGGCGACGGGCTCGCCTTCGACAATATGAGGCTGGGTTCGGAAGCGGCCGAACGGGTTGCCCAGCAATTGCGTGCTTTGGCACGGGACGACCGCCCTGAAGCCGCGGAGGCCGCGTTAAGGAAGCTTGCCGGCAGTCACTCGGGCCTTCCGCAGGCGGACATCGACCGCCTCGCCGCCTATGTCGCGACTGCCTATTTGGGAGAAATGAAGGACCAGAATGCGCTTTCGGTCTCCGAGGAGATTATCGCGCGCAACGGCGTCAGCATTTCCCAGGCCCACTGGACGGCGGGCCTGGCGTCCTACCGGCTGGGCCAGTTCGACAAGGCGGCCCATCATTTCGAATCCGTGATGGAAACCGCAAGCGCCCGCCGGACCTATGCGGCCGCGGCGTTCTGGGCAGCCAGAAGCTGGACCCTGACCGGACAGCCCGATCGCGTGCTGACGCTTTATGATCGTGCCGCCGGCGAACCCGATACGTTTTACGGCCTTCTGGCGACTCGGCTTTTGGGCCGGGATATGAACGCCGATTTTGCCGAACCGGCGCTCGACCCGGTTTCCTTTGCCGGATTGATGCTGGAGAAGCCGGCGCACCGGGCGGTCGCGCTCTGGCAGATCGGGCATGCCGATCCGGTGGAAGCGGAACTTTCGCGCAGCTTCGGGGATATGTCGCCCGATCTCGATCCGGCCTTCGCGGCTTTGGCGCGCAATCTGGGTGCGCCAGCGCTCGAGCTGCGCGCGGCGGAAACCGCAGCACCTACCATTCGTCTCACCAGCCTTTATCCGGTGCCGCTGTATCAGCCCGAAGGCGGTTATGCCTTGGATCAGGCGGTCGTGCTCGCCTTTGCGCGCCAGGAGAGCCGTTTCGAACCGGCGGCCTTGTCGAAAGCGGGTGCGCGTGGCGTGATGCAAATCATGCCCCAAACTGCGGTCACCATTACCCATGATGCGTCGCTGGCGGGGCGCAACAAAGACCGGCTGAACGATCCGATCTACAGCATCACGCTGGGACAGAATTATCTGCGCGATCTGATCGACCGCCAGAATGGCAGCCTCTTCAACATCGCTGCGGCTTACAATGCCGGCGAGGGCAACCTTTCCAAATGGCAGTCGCAGCGTGTCGATGACACCGATCCGCTACTTTTCATCGAGACAATTCCTTTGGCCGAGACGCGCGATTACGTCAAACGCGTGATGACCAATATGTGGATGTATCGTTTGCGGCTTGGGGAGCCGACGACCGGCCTCGACGATGCGGCGCGCGGCGAATGGCCAACCTATACGCCCGTCGCCACGGCTTCGACGTCGCAATAAACATGTCCCCCCCCCGGACACGCGATTTCATTCCTGTCCGCATCGCTTTGATGACTGTATCGGACACGCGCACGCGCGAGAACGATGTATCGGGCGATACCTTGGAGGCGCGTGTGCGCGAAGCCGGTCATCATATCGCCGGCCGCACCATCGTATCGGACGACAAAGCGCAAATCGTCAATCAGCTCATCGCCTGGATCGCGGATCCGGAAATCGACGTCATCATTTCGACCGGCGGCACCGGACTGACGGGACGCGATGTCACGCCCGAAGCATTTCGCAGCGTATTCGAAAAGGAAATCGACGGATTCTCCGCCGTGTTTCATCGCATCAGCTATGACAAGATCGGCACCTCCACGATTCAATCACGCTGTTGCGCGGGTGTAGCAAAGGGCACGTATTTGTTCGCGCTTCCCGGCTCTCCGGGCGCGGTCAAGGATGGCTGGGACGGGATTTTGAAAGCCCAACTCGATTATCGCCACATGCCGTGCAATTTCATCGAGATCATGCCGCGGCTCGAGGAACATCTTCGCCGCGGAAAATAATCGCGCGCGTGAATCCATTGACATGTGTCAACCGGTTTCCTGTACGGGACGTTATGCTCATCGCTTTCTTTCGATGAGGAACGGCGATGAAAGCTCTTGTCTATCTAGGCCCTGGCAACAAGCGCATCGAGGACAAGCCGAAGCCTGAACTGAAGGCTCCGGGCGATGCCGTCGTGAAACTGTCAAAAACCACAATCTGCGGCACCGACCTGCACATCCTGAAGGGCGACGTCGCGACCTGTGCGCCGGGCCGCATTCTCGGCCATGAGGGAATCGGGGTCATCGATTCCGTCGGCGATGGCGTAACCGCATTTCGTCCAGGCGACCGGGTTTTGATTTCCTGCATATCGGCTTGCGGGAAATGCGAATATTGCCGCCGAGGCATGTATTCGCATTGCCTGACCGGAGGCTGGATCCTGGGCAATGAAATCGATGGAACGCAGGCCGAATATGTTCGCACCCCTCACGCGGACACCAGCCTCTACCGGATTCCTGACGGAGTGGATGAAGACGCCATGGTGATGTTGAGCGACATTCTTCCCACCGGCTTCGAATGCGGCGTGCTGAACGGAAAAGTCGTCCCCGGTTCCACGGTCGCCATCGTCGGTGCCGGGCCCATCGGTTTGGCTGCTCTGCTGACTGCGCAATTCTATTCGCCGGGCGAAATCATCATGATCGATCTCGACGACAATCGCCTGGACGTGGCGCGTCGTTTCGGCGCGACGAAAACTGTCAACAGCGGCAGCGCCAACGCATCCCAAATCGTCAAGGATCTGACGGGCGGCCGCGGGGTCGACGTTGCAATCGAAGCGGTTGGCATTCCGGCAACCTTCGAGCTCTGCGAGGATATTGTGGGACCCGGCGGCACTATCGCCAATATCGGGGTCCACGGCTCGAAGGTCGACCTCCATCTCGAACGTCTGTGGTCGCAAAACATCGCCATTACCACCCGGCTCGTCGATACAGTCTCGACCCCGATGCTGCTCAAGACGGTCCAAGCGAAGAAAATCGATCCCACGCTTCTGATCACCCACAGGTTCAAATTCGATCAGATGCTGGACGCCTATGAAACCTTTGCCCATGCCGCAAAAACCAAGGCCTTGAAGGTCTTGATTTCCGCGTAGATGTGGAATCGCGACGGCGGCTAATCGAGCAATGCACTGCCACCGGTCAACACCGACCAGAAGGCGGGACGGTTGCGCTTCACCTCGTCGATTGCATCGGCGACAACGCAATAACAGGGTTGTCGCAAGCCGTGATAATCGATCACCGGGCCGATCGGATGGAATTGGATGGCCATCGCGGAAAGTATCCGCAGCAAACTCGGCTCCATGGCCGCGCACCAATGGGTGATGCCGTGCTGCGCGCTCATGCGCACCAGCCCCTGTATGAGACCCAACCGCATGAGCAGCGCCGAATTGTCGATGAAGCCTGCGCGTGCTGGCTGCGCCGCCGATTGCGCCGTGCGCCGGAATTCCCTGGAAACGCTGAAGCGCGAGACTTCGCCGGTCGTGTGCAAAGGAAGCCGCTTGAACTCCGCCAGCGAGCGGCCGTCGAGCACCCGCTGAAGTGGAAAGCTGAAATCCAAACCATCGGCCAGCGGCAATATCAAGCGCACAGTTCCAAGCGCCGCGTTGGCAGCACGATGAATAAGCAGACTTTGCACCGCGTGGGCATCGAAT
This sequence comes from Micropepsaceae bacterium, assembly GCA_036264295.1. Lineage (GTDB taxonomy): Bacteria > Pseudomonadota > Alphaproteobacteria > Micropepsales > Micropepsaceae > CAIYRG01. The sequence continues at coordinate 6,360 of DATARE010000006.1, forward strand.
GCATCCATTTCCAGGCCGTCGAGATTGTCCGCGCTCTCGTGAGGATGTTCGATGCAGTAAACCTGGTAGCGAATTCGCTGCGCCGTGCGAATGCGTTCGACGTTGTTCGCCGGCAAGACATCGAATTGCGAATTGAAGCTTTCGAGAAGCGACTCGTCCCGAATGCCCATACGGCCAATCCCATCGGCATGCAGAACAGCTTTCAATCTCGCATCCGTGTGCGAAAATTGTTGGACGCTGTGTAGTGTCATCAATTCCCCCTTCGCCGAACCACGATGTCGTGGCAAACCCCAGCGACTCAAATCCTCGCGCTCAATGCCAAGCTGCGCAAGCTCCGATCGTCGTTTTGCAGCCTGCATAGCGCATTATTTTTGCATTCCTCGCCGATGTTCAATTCCTGCACCGGTGCCTGTATGAAGCGCCATGAGTTTGAACTTTTTTCGGTGCCGGTTCCCTAAAACTCCTATCGCGTATTTTTTTGCCATCATTTGTCCACGCGAACTCAGACGGCGTCCGACAGATCGCCCCGCCGAATAGCGCCATCGCGTCCAGGCGCGAGCGCTCCCTTCAACAAAGCGAATTGCGATGCGTGGAAGCAATCCGAACCTCATGCGTGAGAAGTTCCGTCACGCCGCGTGAAAGTTCCCAAAGCGATCTCATGCAAACGCATGAGATCCTGCACACGCGTGGGCTGCGAATCAGCGCGAAGAGACAAAGCGGTTGCGCAGACGTTTGCAAACACGATTAACGGAGATTTTTGGAACCGGCACGGCGAAAACTTAGATGCCTATGAAAGCCGGCAACACGTCCTCAATGCGAACTGCCTGCGAAGAATAATCTGGGCAATGCCCAGGCGCGGAATTTTTCCGTCAGCAGAATATCGTCCGCACGGTGGAGCGCTTCTTCAGAACGATCGGCATCGAGTTCCAGCGCCCGCGCGTAACTCAGCAGGTCGGCAATCGCATCGGGTTCGGTGAACATCGAAGCGAGGCCGCGTGCCTCCTCCGCCTCGCCTCGAAGTTCGGCGATTTCGGCTAACGCGGCAACTTGGGAACCCACGGCTTTTCGCTCCTGATATGGCCTAAGTATATCACGGGTAAGGAAAACTTCCATCGGCGGGTGTGTCCGGGGCGACACACCCGTCTAACGATTTTGTGGCGGCGGCCCGTTGTCGCGCGGTGGCGGCGGGGCACGATCAGGGGTCACAGGAACTGCCTGCCATTCCCCATCGCAAGATTGCACATAGGGGTAATAACCCTCCGGATTGCTGCAGTGGTACCAGCTTGCCTCGGGCGGCGGTGCGTCCGGCGGCGGCAGATAATCCGGCGGGGGAGCGTATTCCCGTATCACCG
>DATARE010000037.1:0-3695 GCA_036264295.1 Micropepsaceae bacterium
TGTTTGCTTTCCGGCCGCCCTTGTACGACCGAAGAACGTCTTTGTTCTTTCTACCGGCCGTGAACGAGCGATCGGCTCGGCCAAGATGAGCGTGTGTGGAATGTCCAAGGCATGGCGCTTGGCGTTTCGTTTGGATTAGGACAGAATTGAGCATCGGCTTTTGCCATGTTCACAACCTTTGGGAGGGGTTTGATGAAAGACGTTCGCGTTCCTGCTCGCGCTGGCGCAGCCTTGGCGGCTCTGCTCGCATTGTCGGCGGTGTCGGGGTCGGCCTATGGCGCCGGAGCTGCACCGGATATTTCCGGTACCTATTGGGCAACCCAATACTTCGCCAAGATGCAAATTGTCGGCGGTGGCGACCTGCCTCTGACGCCGGACGGCAAGAAGGCCTACGAGATGAATCAAGCCGGCTTGAAGGATGGCTCGATCACCGATGCGGCGCGCAAGTTCTGCGTACCCGATGGAATGCCGCGCGTCATGGCAACTCCCTACCCGTTCGAGATCATTCAGGCGCCCCCCGGTCAGATCACCATGGTCCATGAACTCAATCACCAGATTCGCGTGATTGCGATGGACAAGCCGATGCAGACCTATGAGCAGCTTGTCGCGTTCCCCTTCTACAATGGTCACTCGGTCGGCCATTTCGAAGGCGATACACTCGTCGTGCAGACCAATGGCTTCAATGAAAAGACATTCCTTGACGCAACCGGCGCGCCGCACACCGATATGCTGGTGACTACGGAGCGGATCCGCAAGACCGGCGCCGCTCAGCTCGAAGATGTCATCACCATTCACGATCCCATGTACTACACGAAGGATTTCTCGGTGCGCTTTACCTATGCACAGCGCAACGATATCCGCCTGGAAGATTATGTCTGCGGCGAACCGCACCGCGACATTTCGGGCGTGAGAGGCGTGCGCCGTCCGTAATTGCCGGATGGCATTCTTTTCTCATCAGCCGTCGCAGGCTCTGCGGCGGCTGATCTTTTTTGGAGAACTCCGCGCATTTGCTTGACCGAAACCATTATGACCCAAAGCGGCGCCCTCTTCCGGCGGGCCCGATTCCCGAGAAGCGGGACAGCAGCGGGCCATCATCCATTCGTGAAGAAAAAGTGCCCCATGGGGGCCCGCGGGTCCGGTTTTCCGCTATAATGCTATCAAGCCATTCCGGGGAAACCCGATCTTTCGCTACGCTTCGCCGTAAAATATCCTAGGAGGAACGTCTCGTGTTCAATTTTGTGCCGGCATCAAAAACAAGACGCATCGCGCAATTTCTTTCGGGCGGCGCTCTCGCCGTTCTGCTGTCGACGGGAAGCGCGCCGGCGCAAAACAATTTTCTCGATGATGGCAACCTTGGAGCGCTGACAACAAAGGTATCGATTCGTGACCTCGCGCCGGACACGCTGACCTCGTGGGTGCCGGATCGTCCGACCGGCGACGATTTCCTGCCACCGGCGAAGGGCCCCGGTCCGGTGATGTCCCCGAAGGATCGCCCCTATGTCCCCAACGGCAATGGCCGTCAGCCGACCTATCGTATTGCCGATACCAGCAACCCGATTCTGAAGCCTTGGGTCAAAGAGCAGATGGAGAAGGCCAATGCCGATGTGCGCGCGGGAAAGGTGCCCTACATCACGCGCGAGCGTTGCTGGCCGGCAGGTGTGCCCGGCTTCACGGTCTATACGCGGGTTCAACCGATTCATTTCTATCAGACGAAAAAAGAGATCACGATCATCAACGAATTGAACACGCAGATCCGCCACATCTATATGGATGTGCCCCATACCAAGAATCCTGGGCATACCTGGTATGGCGAGTCGGTCGGCCATTACGAAGGCGACGAATTGGTGGTGGACACCATCGGTCTGAACGACAAAACCTATGTCGACAATTACCGCACGCCGCATACGGATCAGATTCATGTCGTGGAACGCTGGAAGGTGATCGAAGGCGGCAACATTCTGCAAGCCACCGTCACTGTCGAAGATCCCGGTGCCTTTAACATGCCGTGGACCGGCGTTCAGCGGTGGAAGCGTATCGCAAGACCGCTGGAGGAATATCTCTGCGAGCCGAGCAATGACGGCTACTTCAGCTATGATGTCGTGCCGCTGCCCAAAGCCGATAAAGCGGATTTCTGATCGTCGACGCCACAGGGAAAGAGGGCTGCGGCATGTCCGGGAAAGGGAGCCAAGGGACTGCAGCCGGCGCCCTCGCTTTGGCATTTCTGTTCCCAGTTTGGGGACGCGCCGCTTCACGCAAATCGCTTTTTCCCATTCTGGCTTTCCTGCTGCTCGGGGCGGCGGCCCCTGCCCCGCCGATGCCGGGACTATCGGCCTCCAATTATGGTTGGTTTCCTGTCAACGACGATTTCTTGCCGCCGCTTTCGGGTCCTGGCCCTGTGGTCTCCGATCCTGCCCATCCCTATTACAACAACCAAAGCGGGCATCAGCCCACGGACCGTGTCGCCGATCTCAGCAATCCCATTCTGAAACCGTGGGCGGTGGAACGGCTGAAAAATTCCAATGCAGAGACGCTTGCCGGGAAGGTTCCCTTCAACCCACGCGAGACCTGCCGGCCCGCGGGCGTTCCCGATTTCGACATTTTCTCCCGGTTGAGGCCGGTCTATTTTCTTCAAACGCCCAAAGAGGTCACCATTATTAACGAGGGCGACGCGCAATCGCGCCGCGTTTTTTTGGGTGTACCGCATTCGAAAAATCCGAAACCGTCTTGGTACGGAGAATCGGTTGGTCATTACGAGGGCGACGAGCTCGTCGTCGATACGATTGGCCTGAACGACAAAACCTTCGTCGACAATTATTTGACGCCGCACACCACCCAGCTTCATGTGGTTGAGCGCTATCGTCTGATCGAGGGTGGCAAGACGCTGGAGGTCTCCATTGCGGTCGAGGATCCCGGCGCGTTCAACATGAAATGGTCGGCGCGTCAGCGTTACCGGCGCGAACCGCAGGAAGTCATGCAGGAAGCGGTTTGCGCCGAAAACAATGTCGACTTCTTTGCACAAGGATTTTTCGCAGTACCACAGGCGGACAAGCCGGATTTCTGAAAAATAACCGACTGAAAATGGGGAAGATCAGATGTTACGATTCACGCGGATGTTCGCGAAAGTTCTGCTAGGCGCAGCCTGCGGAGGCATATGTTTGCTGCCTGCATCCGCTGCGGATGACACAGCGCCTCCCATTTTCACCTCCGCACCCAATGGGGGATGGGTGCCAGACCGGCCCACCGGCGATGATTTTATTCCGGTACCCGGCATGCCCAGCCCCGTGATGTCCGACCCCAAACATCCCTATGTGCCCAATGGCGGCGGGCGGCAGCCCACCTATCGCGTTGCCGACCTCACAAATCCCATCCTCAAATCCTGGGCGATCGAGAAGATGAAAAAGGCCAATGACGAGGTCTTGGCCGGCAAAGTGCCCTACATCACGCGCGAACGCTGCTGGCCGGCGGGGGTGCCTGGCTCGCTTGTGTTTACGCGGGGCGGACAACCGTTGTTCTTCTATACCACGGCAAAAGAAATCACGATCGTCAATGAACTGAACGCGGAAGTGCGTCACGTGTATCTCAACGTCCCGCACAGCAAGAATCCCAAACCATCCTGGTACGGAGAATCGGTCGGGCGTTACGAGGGCGGCACGCTGGTGATCGACACCATCGGGTTGAATGACCGCACCACGGTG
>DATARE010000078.1:0-8401 GCA_036264295.1 Micropepsaceae bacterium
CCGCTCTTGAGGTTGACCACACCCATGTCGTGCCAGAACACGCCCTCCCTCAGCCCTGTGCCGAGCGCCTTGGCACAGGCTTCCTTGGCGGCAAAACGCTTGGCATAGGTGGCGGCACGCGTAACCCGTCGCTCGGATTTCTTCTTTTCCACCTCGGTGAAGATACGGCTGATGAATCGGTCGCCGAAACGTTCGAGGGTTTGTTCGATTCGCCGGATGTCGATGAGGTCGCTGCCCAGGCCGATAATCATATTCTGCCCCGTTCCTGATTCAAACGTGCCTGTTCCATAATGGTGCGCATACGCCGGATGGATGCTTCCAAGCCTACGAAGATCGCCTCCCCGACCAGGAAATGACCGATATTTAATTCGACGATCTCCGGGATGGCGGCAATCGCACCGGCATTGTCGTAGGTCAGTCCGTGCCCGGCATGAACCTCGAGTCCGAGGCCCGCCGCCATGGCCGCGCATCTCCGCGCGGCAGCAAGATGCGTTGCGACTGCCGCCGCCTCGCCCGCAAGCGAGGCATCGCAATAGGCGCCGGTGCAGAGTTCGATTACCGGTGCGGCAAGTGCTTTGGCCGCTTCGATCTGCCGGGCATCGGGATCGATGAACAGCGAAACCCTGATCCCCGCGTCCGAAAGGCTCCGCACAACAGGCGCCAGGCGATGCTGCAGCCCGGCTGCGTCGATGCCACCCTCGGTGGTGAGTTCCTGACGTTTTTCCGGCACCAGACAGACCGCGTGCGGCCGATGCTTCAACGCGATGGCGACCATTTCATCGGTCGCCGCCATTTCGAGATTGAGCGGCAGCGCGATGAACGTGCTCAGCCTTTCAATATCGGCATCGGATATATGCCGCCGGTCTTCACGCAAATGCGCCGTGATGCCGTCCGCACCTGCGCGGTGGGCGATTTCAGCGGCCCGAAACGGATCGGGATAGGGCGTACCGCGCGCGTTGCGGATCGTCGCGACGTGATCGATGTTCACCCCAAGGCGCAGCTTCGTCATCGGAGTCGCGGTCTCAGTGTCTCGCCAGTTCCAAAGGCAGAAGGCCTTGCGCTTCTGCCCGCGGCACATGCGTCTCGCCGGCTTCGTCCGTATCGAGTCCGCGGACACGCTCCACGGCTTCGACTGCCAGATCGACCTTCAGCGCCCGGATCAGATTTTCCAGATGCGCCGCATCGCGCACCTCCACATCGACCTGGAATTCGAAATAGAGCGGATTGCGGTTGGTGATCTTCAGATTCGAGATGTTCGCGCCATTGTGGCTGATGACATTGGCCAGCGTTGCGAGCGCACCCGTCGAATTCTTCAGCCGCACGACGATGCGCGCGACGGACAGCGCGCCGCCATGATCCTTCCACCGCACATCGATCCAATCGGCCATGCTGTCCTGATGGCGGTCCAGCACCTCGCAGTCGACCGTGTGAATGACGCAGCCCTCCCCCGGCACCATCAAGCCGATGATGCGGTCGCCCGGAATGGGATGGCAGCAGCTCCCCAATCGGTACCCGATGCCCTCCGTCAGGCCGCCAATGGACACGCTCCCGGAATTGGGTGCGAGATAGCTTGCCCGTTTGCGCGCCGGATTGGCCTTCAACTCCGGATAGACGGCTTGAAGCACCTCATCCGCCCGCAGCGCGCCACGCCCGACATCGGCATAGACATCGTCGGCTTTCGCCAGACGCAGCTTTCGCAGCACGCCGTCGATCGCCTTGTCGGTGAGTTCGAAACCTTCGTCGGCGAACACCTTCTCCAGAATCTTGCGCCCGAGCGAAACATGCTGGTCGCGCTGGGCATGGCGCAAATAGCGGCGGATTTCGGCGCGCGCCCGGCCCGTCACCACGAACCGCTCCCATAGCGGCGACGGGGTCTGTTCCTTCGAGCAGATGATCTCCACCTGATCGCCATTCTTCAGCGGCGTGTGCAGCGGCGTATGAACGCCATTCACCTTGGCGCCGACCGCCGTGTTGCCGACATCGGTGTGGACGAAATAGGCGAAGTCGATAGGGGTTGCCCCGCGCGGCAGCGCGATCAACATGCCCTTGGGCGTGAAGCAGAAAACCTGATCCTGATACAGGCTCAGCTTGGAATGTTCGTAGAATTCTTCCGGGCTTTCGCCGCGTTCGAGCAAATCCACCATGTCGCGCAGCCATTCATAGGCGCGCATGGCCGTGGGATCGTTCTCGTTGATCTTCTCGCGATAGCGCCAATGGGCCGCGACACCGCGTTCCGCCACCTCATGCATTTCCTGGGTACGGATTTGCACTTCGACACGTTGATTTTCCGGTCCGATCACGGTGGTGTGGATCGAGCGGTAGCCGTTCGATTTCGGCAGCGAGATGAAATCCTTGAAGCGCTCCGGCACCATGCGCCAGAAGCGGTGCAGCACGCCGAGCGCGCGGTAACAGTCTTCCTCCGTCCCCACCACGGCGCGAAAGCCGAAGACATCGGAGAGCTGCTCGAAATTGCTCTTTTTGTCCTTCAGCTTGCGCCAGATCGAATAAGGACGTTTCGCCCGCCCCAGCACCCAGGCCTCAATGCCGCTTTCGGCAAGCTTGCGTTTGATTTCATCGGCAATGCGCTGAATACGGGCCGAAGATTGCGCATCCAGCCGCTCCATCCTGCGCACGATGGATTCGCGCGCTTCCGGATCGAGTTCGGCGAAGGCCAGATCTTCCAGCTCTTCGCGCATGTTCTGCATGCCGATGCGCCCCGCGAGCGGCGCGTAGATTTCGATCGTTTCCTGGGCAATGCGGTGGCGGGCTTCCGGATTCTTGACGTGCGAAAGCGTGCGCATATTGTGCAGGCGGTCGGCCAATTTCACCAACAGCACGCGGATGTCGTTGGACATCGCCAACATCAATTTGCGGAAATTCTCGGCCTGCTTGGTGCGCTCGGAAAAGAGTTCGAGCTGCGAGAGCTTGGTTACGCCATCCACCAAACCCGCAATCTCGTCGCCGAATTTTTCCTTGATTTCGTCGATGGTGACGTTGGTGTCCTCGACGGTGTCGTGAAGCAGCGCCGTCGCAATGGTCGCGGTGTCGAGCTTCAGATCGGTGAGGATCCCTGCGACTTCCAAGGGATGCGAGAAATAGGGGTCGCCCGAGGCGCGCATCTGCGGGCCATGCGCCTGCATGGCGAAGACATAGGCGCGATTGAGAATGGCTTCGTCGGCATCGGGATCGTAAGCCCGCACGCGCTCGATGAGCGTGGTCTGCCGCATCAATTTGCGGCGGCGCGCCGTCATGATGCCGCCTCGCCCACAGCAAAATCATCCCGAATCGCCCGCATGGCCGATCCGGGATGCGCAGCACAAAGTCTCAATATCCCCCCGCGACCGCGGGGAGCGTCCGGCCAAGCCGATTTGAGAGGATTACTCTTCGTAATCCGTGGTGTCCTCGGGCTGCGGCTCGGCGCGGCGCTGGGCCTCCGAGGTGAGGGCGCGGAGCAGCTCTTCCTCGGTAAGCTGGCGATGCAGCATATCCTCGTTGGCGAGCTCTTCGGGCTGGGGCGCGGCTTCGGGCTCGTCGACCTCGGCATGGCGCTGCAGGCTCTTGATGAATTCCTCCCGCAGCTCGTCGGCCTTGAGATTCTTGCCGGCAATTTCCCGCAAAGCCACCACCGGATTCTTGTCGCGATCGCGATCGACCAGTGTCTCCGCACCGCCCGACAATTGGCGGGCGCGATGGGCAGAAAGCAGCACGAGATCGAAGCGGTTTGGAATCTTGTCGACACAGTCTTCAACGGTAACGCGGGCCATCCGGTCCTCATTAAGGGAAATTGGGAGTCCGACAACATAGTAAAAGGCATCTTCCGGGGCAAGGGCCCGCCAGCCGTCAGCCTGGCCAAGCCAGGCCCTTAGCCGTTCAAACCACTATTCCGGGGCTGGCGTGGCCATTTCCGCGCCCTTTGGAAGAATGTAAACGGCCAGAATCTTGGTCAGGGCCGGACCATTCTTGACGCTGTGCTTGACCCCGGATTCCAGACGGAAGCTCTCGCCCGCCTTCAAATGCTTGGTCCCCACGCCTTCGATGAGGAAATCGGCGGACCCGGCGAGAACATAGGAAATCTCCACGCCCGGATGGGTGTGACGTGCGGCGGTCATGTTCGCATCGATATCGGTTTCTACCAGATACACGGTGTAATTGCTGCCCGGCGCATCGGTCTGCTGCAGGATCGTGCGCTTGGGCACGTAGCCAGCGCTGGTTGCGGCAAAGGGTGTGGATGCGGCGCAAACGAATGTAAGAGCTGCGGCCGCGAATATGGATTTTTTCAACATCGCTATCCTCCCGGTTTTGCGAAAATTAGCAGCCGGCCGTTGTTCTGTCCTTATGATTATCGCCACGGCCCGGGATCAGCCCGGAAGTCTTTCGATCCCGTCCGGCGGCAGCCTCGCGATGAGCTCCGATACGGAGCACCCGCTCAGCGGATGCCGCCAATCGGGTGCAACCTCCCGCAGCGGAACCAGCACGAAGGCACGGGTTTCGATCCGGGGATGGGGAAGCTGCGGCGCCCCCTCTTCCACCCGGCCATCATAATCCAGCAGGTCCAGATCCAAGGTCCGCGGCGCGTTCGCCAAACTGCGTCGCCGCCCGAAGGCGGCTTCGACCTCGTGAAGCGTGGCAAGAAGCTGTTCGGGAGCGAGGCGTGTTCCAACCGCCGCAACCGCGTTCACGAAGCTTGGATCGGAAGGATTTGGCCAGGCGTCACTTCTGTAGAAACCGGATCGCTTCAAGATCGTTATGGCTCGTCCGGCGAGCTCTTGAAGCGCTGCTTCAAGGGTTATGGCCGGGGGGCCGGCGGGGGAAGGAAGGTTGGCCCCGAGCGCTATAAGGATCATGGGGACTTCTTTCCCAATGCCGTATCCAAAACCAAACCGGGACCGATAAGTGCCCGGCGATTTTACTGAATTTCGATTTTAACGGAGGCCATAAGATGTTGTTCTATCCGCAGGAAAGGATTGCGCTTTTTGTCGACGGCGCCAATCTTTATGGGGCCGCCAAAGGGCTTCAATTCGATATTGATTATAAGCGTCTCCTGGAGCTGTTCGCCCGCAAGGGCCTGTTGGTGCGGGCTTTTTATTATACCGCGCTGGCCGAGGATCAGGAATTCTCCCCGTTGCGGCCTCTGATCGACTGGCTGGACTATAACGGGTTTACAGTGGTCACCAAGCCGCTCAAGGAATACACCGACGCGCAAGGCCGTCGCCGGGTCAAGGGCAATATGGACATCGAACTCGCCATTGACGTCATGGAGATGTCGGAGCGGGTCGATCATATTGTGATATTTTCGGGCGACGGGGATTTCCGCAAACTGGTGGAAGCGGTCCAGCGCCGCGGCCGCAGAGTTTCGGTCTGCTCCACCATTCGCACCCAGCCCCCGATGGTGGCGGACGAGCTGCGCCGCCAGGCCGACAATTTCATCGAGCTCGACGAGCTGAAAGCGATGATCATGCGCGAAGGCGGGCGGCCGGGCATGCCCATGGGCCAGAACAATTTGGAACACGCCTAGCCGCCGTTCGGGCCGCTTTGCGAACACCTCCCCTGATCCGGAGGGCGAAGACCGGGAAGAGTTCTTCTATCCGGCCGGAATCGCCTTTATGCATGGGGGGTGTCCACATCCGATCGCCAGCCGCCTCAGGATTGCCCGCTCTGTCCGCGCCTCTGCGCGTTCCGCCAGCAGAACCGCGCGCGCTTACCCGATTTCTTCAACGGCCCGGTCCCCAGCTTCGGGTCCATCGGCGCATCGCTCTTGATCGTGGGGCTGGCGCCCGGATTGAAGGGCGCCAATCGCACGGGCCGGCCCTTCACGGGCGATTATGCGGGCGAGCTTCTTTATGGCTCGTTGAAGCGGCACGGGTTGGCGCGAGGGGAGTACCAGGCCAGAGCCGATGACGGCTTCGAACTTCTGGGCGTGCGCATCACCAATGCGGTGCGCTGTGTGCCGCCCGAGAACAAGCCGCTTCCGGTGGAGATCAACACCTGCCGCCAGTTCCTCATCCTTGAAATCGCGGCCATGACGAATTTGCGTGCGATCATGGCGCTGGGGCAGATCGCGCATCAAAGCGTGATCACCATGCTGAAGCTGAAGAAGAAGGACCACGCTTTCGGACACGGGGCGCGGCACGAGCATCAGGGGCTGACCATTCTCGGCAGCTATCATTGCTCGCGCTACAACACCAACACAGGTGTCCTCACCGAAGCGATGTTCGATTCCGTGATGGGCGAGGCTAAGAAAGCGGCGGGGTTATAGAGGCGCGCCTTTCGGCAAATCGAACATGCCCGGCTCCAGCGTGTCGAAATAGCTGAGCACCTCGTCGGCCTTCACCACATCGGCATATTTCGCGTTCATATCGCACAATGTGATGGCGTGGCTCGCCTCGCTGCGGTCGAAGCAGCCATCTTCCACCAGCGCAACGCGGTAATTGTTGCTGAACGCATCCACCGTAGTGGCGCGCACGCAGCCCGACGTTGTGGTGCCGGTGATGATCACGCTGTCGCAATGAAGCTGGGTCAGATAGCTCGTCATTGGGGTTGCGAAAAATCCCGACGGCTTCTGCTTGGTGATCACCAGATCCTTGGGCGAAGGCGCAATCTCGTCCACGATCTGATAGCCGTCGCGGTTGCTCGGCGTTTTCGGGGCCTCGCCGCTGCGCGAATTCTTCGCCCGCCAGCCGCCCGAATCCCAATTGTCGGCACGGCGCACGCCGGTGGTGTAAATCACCGGCAATTGCTTCTCATGCGCCTTGTCGATCAAGCTCTTGATGCGCGCGATGGCGACCCAGGATTCCGCGCCGCAGGAATTGCGCCAGCGCTTGATCGATTCCAGGATCGGTTCGCCGGGTTTGTCCCCGGCGAACGCATAGCTCACATCGATGACAAGAAGCGCCGGCCGTTTGCCGAACCCTGCGCGTACGCCGTAGCCGGCAGCCGCGAACACCGCCTTGTCGCGCTCGGTGAGAAATTTGTTCCAAATCGGTTCAGACATCGGTTCCTCAATTTGCAATGTCCCCCTCCCCCCACGCGGGGAGGGGTTAGGGGTGGGGGAATTTCATGTCGAATGAGAGATTGCGCATCCAACCGTCAAGCCCCCCACCCGATCCGCCTTCGCTCCGCTGTGGCGGATCGACCTCCCCGCGCCGGGGGAGGTGAAACAGGTCATCCGTAGCGTTCTTCTTTCCACGGGTCGCCTTCATTGTGATAGCCGCGCACCTCCCAGAACCCGGGCTGGTCATGGTCCACGAATTCGATGCGCGAAACCCATTTGGGGCTCTTCCAGAAATACCAATCGGGAATGATCATGCGCACCGGGCCGCCATGCTCGCGCGGGATGGGCTTGCCCTCCCAGGAATGCGCCAGCAGCACATTGTCCTCTTCGAAAACTTCGCGCTTCACATTGGTGGTGTAGCCGTCATAGGCGTGAAACAGCACGTGCCGCGCTTCCGGCAACGGCTTGACGAGATCCAGGACGTAACGCGCCGAAACACCCCGCCAATGATTGTCGTACCGGCTCCATTGCGTGACGCAGTGAATGTCGGAAAGAAAATCCTGCTGCGGTTGGTTGAGGAATTCATTGAGCGTCCAATCGACGGAATTTTCGACCGCGCCTCCGATTTGCAGCCGCCAATCTTCGGGGCGCACATGCGGCTGTACGCCCAAATCCAACACCGGCCAGTTCTTCACTTCCTTCTGCCCCGGCGGAAGGCGGTTGACGTGCCCAAGGTCGGGCCGCCCGGTCAGCAGGCGTCCTTCCTTCGCCCATTCCTCTTTCGAGCGGATGAGCTTGTCTTTGATCTGGCCGAACAGGCTGGGCTTGGCGGGATTGTCGTCGGTCATGATTTGCGTCCTTGAACGCGCAGTCTAATCTGCTCTTGCTCGCGAGGGGTAGAGGGCCTGCAGCGTCAATGCGGAGGTGTTTCATGTATTCGTGGCGTCATCGTTTCGCGGGCTTGTGCCTGCTGGTTGCAACCGGCGCGGCTGCGGCGGATGCTCCGGCAGCAAAGCAGGATATCCAGATCGTGCTGAGCAATTTCAGTTTCACGCCGAACAATTTGCGCCTCCAGCGCAACACATCTTATGTGCTGCATCTGATGAACAGCGCGTCCGGCGGTCACGCGTTTTCCGCGCCGGAACTGTTCGCGGCCGTCACGGTCGCGCCGGAAGACCGGGGGAAGATCATGGGCGGCAAAATCGAAATCGCCGCAGGCCAGAGCGTGGACATCGCCATCACGCCGATAACTGCGGGCACCTATCCCGTCGTCTGCACCCATTTCCTGCATCAAAGCTTCGGGATGCACGGCCAGGCCGTGGTGGAGTAATTCATGCTTCGACAGGCTCATGCTTCGACAAGCTCATGCTTCGACAAGCTCAGCATGAGGAGTTTGTTTTTTCCTCACCC
>DATARE010000131.1:0-5617 GCA_036264295.1 Micropepsaceae bacterium
GGAAGCATGGCTGAAAACGATCCCGATGCACGGCGCCTGGCGGATTTGGAAGAACGCCTGCATAAGGCACGCGGCAAGAGAACGGTCCGCCCCCAGGATGCCTCCCAATCGAAAATGGGAATCGCGTTCCGGCTGGTGGCGGAGCTTCTTGCTGGCGTCATAGTGGGGGGCGGAATTGGTTGGGCGCTCGATTCTCTGTTCGGGACTTCGCCCATTCTGCTCATCGTAATGTTTCTCGTCGGCGCTGCGGCGGGCATGCGCAATTTGGTGCGCGCCGCGCGCGAGATGGATCAAGGCCAAAACCGCCCCGGCGGCTGAGGCGATAAAGGGGTTCGCGTGGCCAGCCCGATGGAACAGTTCGAGATACGACCGATCGTGCCCTTGCACGCCGGCAATCTCGACATCTCCTTCACCAACGCATCCTTGTGGATGTGCATCGTCGCGGCAGCGGCGGCGCTGATTTTGACGTTGGGCGCATCGCCGCGCCGGCTCGTGCCGACACGCATGCAGTCGATTACCGAGATGAGCTACATGTTCGTGGCCGACATGATCCGTTCGGCAGCGGGAACCGAAGGGCTGAGATTCTTTCCGTTCGTGTTCACGCTGTTCATGTTCGTGCTGTTCTCCAATCTCATCGGCCTGTTTCCGCTGATCCATCCCTTCACCGTCACAAGCCACATCATCGTCACCTTCGCGCTCGCGATCTTCGTCTTCCTGATGGTGATCGTGGTGGGCCTTGCGCGGCACGGGCTGCATTTCTTTTCGATCTTCGCGCCCAAGGTGCCGTTCGCGATGCTGATCCTTTTGGTGCCCATCGAGATCGTGTCGTTCCTTTCGCGCCCCATCAGCCTTTCGGTTCGTCTGTTCGCGAACATGCTGGCCGGCCATACGATGCTGTATGTGTTCGGCACCTTCGTGATCGGTCTGGCGACGGCGGGAGGCCTGCTGTCGGTCATTTCCATCGCACCGCTTCTGGCCATTATCGCCGTGGCCGCGCTCGAATTCCTGATTGCCTTTCTGCAAGCCTATGTGTTTGCAATTCTCACCTGCATCTATCTCAACGACGCTCTCAACCTTCACGAACATTAATCTCAGGCGCGCGCACGCGCAGCCGCAGCGAAACACCAGAGGAGTTCGAATAATGGATTTAGCATCGGCAAAAATGATCGGCGCCGGTCTCGCCTCGATCGCACTGATCGGCGCGGGCGTCGGTATCGGCATCATCTTCGGCAATTACCTCGCGGGCGCGCTGCGCAACCCCGGCGCGGCACAGGGCCAGTTCACGAACCTGCTCGTCGGCTTCGCGTTGTGCGAATTCACCGGCCTGCTGGGCGTGGTGATGGCCTTCATCATTCTCTTCACATAAGCCGGTCCCATGGCCGCGGCCGAAGGAACGACAGAGGGAACAGTGGCGCCGGAAGGACATGCCGGCCTGCCGCAAATGGACGTTGGCACTTTTCCCGGCCAGGTTTTCTGGCTGGTGCTGACGTTCGGGTTCCTGTTCCTGGTGCTGTGGAAAAAGACGTTGCCCATGATCGCCAGCGCCATTGGGGCGCGGCGCGACCAGATCGAGGGCGACCTTTCCTCCGCTGAGACCTTGCGCAAGGATGCCGCCGACGCGCTTGCTTCCTATGAAGCGGCGCTGGCCCAGGCACGGGGACGGGCCCATCAGCTTGCCGACGAAAATCGCAAGCGCGTCGTTTCCGATATCGAGGTGATGAAGAGCGCGGCAGAGAGCCAGACCCAGACCGCCATGGCGGAGGCCGAGAAGCGAATTGCAGCCGAGCGTGCCAAGGCGGTGGCAGGCGTCAAGACCGCGGCCGCAGATGCGGCTGCCGATATCGTTCAACGCCTCATCGGCCGCAGCGTCAGCACTGAAGACGCGGCCGCCGCTGTAGCTGCCGTAGAAGATCAGGGACGCTGAGATGGAACTCCTACGCGATCCCGAATTCTGGGTCGGCATCGGCACGCTGGTGTTCTTGGGCTTGCTGTTGTGGAAGCGGGTGCCCGCACTCGTGGCGAGTTCGCTGGACGCGCGGGCCGTGGCCATTGCCAAGGAATTGGAAGACGCGCGCCGCCTGAGAGGCGAAGCGGAGGCGCTGCTGGCCGAATATCGCAAAAAGCACGACGCCGCCGAACAGGAAGCCGCCAGTATCGTTGCGGAGGCGAGAGCCGAAGCGGAGCGGTTCGCGGTGGAATCGCGTATCACCATTGCGGCGCAGATCGAACGGCGTGGCCGTCAGGCGGAAGAAAAGATCGCGCAGGCCGAAGCGCAAGCCGTGGCCGAATTGCGCGGGCTTGCGGCCGATGCAGCCATCGCCGCAGCCCAACGGCTCATCGCCGCGAGGCTGGATGACAACCAATCCGCCGATCTGATAAAGCGTTCGCTTGGGGAAATTCCTTCCAAGCTGAACTGATATGGCCGACACGCCAAAGCCGCCTTTCAGAGCCGACCATGTGGGAAGCCTGCTGCGCCCTTCTGCGCTGCATGAGGCGCGTGCCAAAGCACAAAAGGGTGCAATCAGCGCTGCCGAATTGTGCGAAATCGAGGATGAGGCGATCCAGGGCGCCGTCGCGCTCCAGGAATCGACAGGCCTGCAGGCGATCACGGACGGCGAGTTCCGGCGCGGGCATTATCTGGTCGATTTCCTGACCGGTTTTCAGGGCATTGTCCCGACCAACACCAGTTACGCGCTCGCCTTCAAGGGCGAGCATGGAGAATCGGGCGAAACGCGCTCCATGCTGACGGTGACCAGCAAGGTGCGCCGCACCAAGCCCGTCATGCTGGAGCCGTTCAAATATCTAAAGTCGCTGACGGCGCGCACGCCGAAACTGTGCCTGCCCTCGCCCACCTGGATTCACATGCGCGGCGGGCGGAAGACAGTGAATGAAACCGTTTATCCCGATATCGAGGAATTCTGGAACGATATCATCCGCGCCTTCCATGAGGAGATCGCCGATCTCGCGGCGGCCGGCTGCACCTATCTGCAACTCGACGAGATCAGCTTCGCGTTCCTCTGCGATGCAGCCATACGCGGACGCATGCGCGCCGACGGACTCGATCCAGACAGCGAGACGCGGAAATACGCGGCGGTGGTGAACGCGATTGCGGCCGGCGCGCCGCCTTCAATGACCGTGACGGTTCATACCTGCCGCGGAAATTTCCAAAGTATGTGGATGGCCGAAGGCGGCTATGAGCGCGTCGCCTCCATGGTCTTCGACCAGCCCGATGTGGACGGCTATTTCCTGGAATATGACAGCGAGCGCGCCGGCGGTTTCGAGCCGCTGCAATTTATTCCCAAGGACAAGAAGGTGGTGCTCGGCCTCGTCAGCTCGAAAAAGCCGGAGATCGAATCCAAGGATATCTTGAAGCGGCGCATCGATGAGGCGGCGAAATTCTTCCCACTGGAGCAGCTATGCCTGTCGCCGCAATGCGGTTTCGCCAGCACCCATCACGGCAACAAAATCACCGAGGATGTGGAACGCCGCAAGCTCGCGCTGATCGTCGAAACCGCCACCGAAATTTGGGGTTCTGCGGTTTAGAAATTCCATCAGTGAAGAAACAGCGTAGACGTTAGGCGGCGCGCCCCGCCTTGGCCGTCTTTTCCCGCCGCGTCGGGGTGTTCTCGCCCGACAGCAAGAAGCGCCGATAATCGTCGAGGTCGCCGTCGAAGGGCTCGACGCGGCCCTCGGCAACGAGCAGAAAACGGTCCGCCGTCGCCTCCAGCAAACGCCGGTCATGGCTGACCAGGATCACCGCGCCGTCGAAATTGTTCAGCGCGTTCAAAAGCTCACTGCGCGCATCGATGTCCAGATGATTGGTGGGTTCATCCAGGATCAGCATATTGGGCTTGTCCAGCGTGGCAAGCGCCAGCATCAGCCGCGCCCGCTCGCCGCCCGACAAATTCGCAACCTTGGTCGTCGCCTTGTCTGACGAAAAGCCAAAACCGCCCAATTGGGCCCGCACCTGTTCCATCCGCAGATTGCGGCGGAGATGCGACAGCGTTTCAATGGGCGTCAGCGCGCCGTCCAATTCTTCCAATTGGTGCTGCGCGAAATATCCCGGTACCCATTTGCGGGCCCGCACCAACTCGCCGTCCATCAAGGGAAGCTTGTCGGCAAGCAATTTCGCCAATGTCGACTTGCCATTGCCGTTCTTGCCGAGAAGCGCGATGCGGTCGTCCGGATCGAAACGCATCGACATATGCGTGAGGATGGGCTTGCCCGGCTCATAACCCACGGAGGCCGCATGCATGGTGATGAGCGGCGGGCTGGCCTCGACCGGTTTGGGAATGCGGATGGGCGCGATATGTTCGTCCACCGGCAGCTCGATGGTCTGCATCTTGGCCAGCATTTTCATGCGGCTTTGCGCCTGACGCGCTTTCGAGGCCTTGGCTTTGAAACGGTCGACAAAGGCCTGCATATGTTCGCGCGCGGCTTCCTGCTTCTTGGCAAAAGCGGCATCGAGCGCACGCTTGGCCGTGCGCGTGGCGACGAAGGTGTCGTAGCCGCCAGTGTAAAGCGTGAGCTTGCCACGCTCGAGATGCAGAATGAATTCCGCCGCGGTGTTCAGCAGATCGCGGTCATGGCTGACGATCAGCACCGTGCCGCGATACCGGCGCAGGAAGTCTTCCAGCCACAACACGCCTTCAAGGTCCAGATAGTTGGTCGGCTCGTCGAGGAGCAGAAGATCGGGGCTCGCGAACAGAATCGCCGCGAGCGCCACACGCATGCGCCAGCCGCCGGAAAATTCCGAGCAAGGGCGCAATTGTTCCTCTGCGGAAAAGCCGAGTCCGGCGAGAATCGATGCGGCCCGCGCGGGCGCGGAATAGGCGTCGATGTCGTCAAGCCGCGTGTAGATATAGCCCAGCGCATGGGGTTCGGTTTCGGTTTCCGCGGCCAGCAGCAGCGCGCTGCGTTCCGCATCGGCTGCGAGCACCGTGTCGAGGAGACTGTCCGCACCGCCAGGGGCTTCCTGCGCCACCGCGCCGATTTTCCACTCACGCGGCCAGGAGACCTCACCGCCATCCGGCGCGAGCTGGCCCAGAATCACCTTCAGCAGGGTGGATTTGCCTGCGCCATTGCGTCCCACCAGACCAATACGGCGGCCCGGCGGCAGATTCGCGGTCGCGCCGGCGATGATCTCGCGTCCCGCGATGCGGACGATGACATTGTCGATACTCAACATGATGGCAATGATCCAAACGGCGTCAATCGCGGGCCGCGGTCGCGATGCCCGCAAATGTCGCTGTCACAAGAGGCGGCGAAGGCGCGTGCTTAGCGGCTTTTGTTCGCAAATGCAAAAAATTGCCGAACCTAGTTTCGGTGCTTGCGCGAAGGATAGAGAAACACCACAGCCACCACGATGGCCCCCAGTATTGACGCGATCGTCAGGGAAATCGTTTCCGTGATGAAACGCGTATGGGCATCGCCTGCCATGTTCTGGGTGGGATCTACCAGGGAAAACGATACGGGTATGGTGTCGCCGCGCTTGAGCGAACGACATCCGTCCCAGCTGTCTCGCCCTTGCTGGATGTCGCCGGCGGCCGAAAATGAATAGGTGACATCGTTGTTGTTGCTGCACCGGGTTTGCAGAACGGTTCCAACAGCCGTGCCC